>JACQOL010000041.1 GCA_016202555.1 Chloroflexota bacterium
GTTTAACGCCGGTCAAAGACCGGCCCTGAATGTCGGCTTATCAGTATCCCGCGTCGGCAGCGCCGCCCAAACTAAGGCAATGAAGAAGGTGGCTGGCAGACTCAGGCTGGAACTGGCTCAATACCGGGAGCTGGCTGCCTTTGCTCAGTTCGGTACTTCTGAGCTGGACCAGGCGACCAGAGCTCAGCTCGGGCGGGGGCAACGGATTACCGAGGTTTTGAAGCAGGGACAGTATAAGCCAATGCCAGTAGAGCAACAGGTCATTATTCTATATGCGGCGATTAATGGCTACCTTGATGACATTCCAGTTAACCAGGCCGGCCCTTTTGAAACTAATCTACAGCGATTTATGATGGCAAATCACCCAGAGATTGGCAAGGCTATTGCTACTGAAAAAGACATCAGCGCCGGGACCGAAGAGGCATTAAAAAAAGCCCTTACCGAGTTTAAGCAAAGTTTTAAGGGGTAACAAAAAGAGCTTATCCCATTAAAAATGTTCCCATCTCCTTTCAAAAGGAGATGGCTAAGGGGATGAGGTTGGAAATTGGCTAATATTCGCTTAATTCGTCACCGAATACGGAGTATTCAAAGCATCGCCAAGATTACCCGGGCGATGGAGATGATTGCTACCTCAAAAATGAGGCGGGCACAGGAGCGCGGTTTAGCCGGACGACCTTACTCTGATAAAATCCGCCAGGTAATAGCCGACCTGGCCGCTTTACCCCAGGCAGAGGGAGCCTTACACCCATTGCTGCAGCGCCGGCCGGTGACTAAACTAGCTGTTGTTCATATTACTTCCGACCGAGGCTTATGCGGCGGGCTGAACGCTAATATGAATCGCCGGACAGCCAGCTTTATCCTGGAACAAAAGGCAGCGGCTAACCTTATCTGTGTCGGCCGCAAAGGGATGGACTTTATGAGCCAGCACCGGCTTAATGTACAGGCTAAATTTAGCGGGCTTGGTGACCAACCGGGCTTCCTGGATACCTTACCCATATCCCGGATTATTATTGATGATTTCACTAACGGCGTCATCGATGCCGCCTATCTAGCTTATACCCAGTTTGTCTCTACGATGACACAGAAACCAATCGTAATACCGATATTACCAGTTGAACCGGCACAGATACCCAAGGCTCAGAACGTAGATTATATCTATGAACCAAGCCCGGAGATGGTGCTGGACGGGCTGGTACCCCGGTTTGTTGAGATGCAAATTTATCATGCTATTCTGGAAGCGATTGCCAGTGAGCAGTCGGCTAGAATGGTAGCGATGCGCAATGCTACTGACAATGGAAAGGAACTGATTGACGAATTAACACTGATGTATAACAAAGCCCGCCAGGAATCAATTACTAAAGAGTTGCTTGATATTGTCGGTGGGGTTGCCGCACTGACTGGCTAGAGTGTTTTACTAACAGTAAGCGGGAAAGTTTGAAAATATTGAGCTTGCCTGATTAGAATTTAAAAAATGGGGGAGGCGAGAAGAAATGGCTACAGGTAAAGTGGTTCAGGTAATCGGAACGGTAGTTGACATTGAGTTTCCATCAAATGCTCTACCGGCGCTACTCAATGCCATTGTAATCAACCGGAGTGGTGAAAAGATTGTGCTTGAAGCCCAGCAGCACATCGGTAATAACTGGGTGCGCTGCCTGTCATTATCACCTACAGAGGGGCTGGAGAGAGGTCTTGAAGCCGTCGATACCGGGGCACCAATCAGTGTGCCGGTGGGTAGGGCAACTCTGGGACGGCTGTTTAATGTCCTGGGTGAGCCTCTGGATAACATCGGTGAGGTTAAAACTAAGGAGAGCTGGTCAATCCATCGTCCTACACCGACTCTTGAGGAGCAAAATGCAACCACCGAGATGCTGGAGACCGGGCTCAAGGTTATCGACCTGGTTAGCCCTTTTACCAAGGGTGGTAAGGTAGGCGCCTACGGGGGGGCTGGCGTGGGTAAGACGGTTGTTATCCAGGAGCTTATTCGTAATATTGCCACCGAGCATGGTGGTTTTTCCGTTTTTGCTGGCATCGGGGAAAGATCCCGCGAAGGTAATGACCTGTGGCACGAAATGAGAGCTTCCGGTGTCATCGACAAAACGGTTCTGGTCTTCGGTCAGATGAATGAATCGCCGGCAGTTCGCCTGCGCATCGGACTAACCGGGTTAACCATGGCTGAGTACTTTCGTGACGTTGAGGGCCAGGATGTGCTGTTGTTCATTGATAATATTTATCGCTATACGCTGGCAGGTATGGAGGTGTCCGCCCTGCTGGGGCGGATGCCTTCGGCGGTAGGCTATCAGCCAACCCTGGCTACCGAAGTCGGTGAGCTGGAGGAAAGGATTACCTCAACTAATAAAGGCTCGATAACCTCTTTCCAGGCAGTTTATGTGCCGGCTGATGACTATACTGACCCTGGAGTGGCCACCACCTTTGGTCACCTTGATGGGGTTGTTGCCCTGGACAGGTCTATTATGGAGCAGGGATTGTACCCGGCAGTTGACCCGCTAACTTCAACATCCCGGATACTGGACCCTAATGTTGTCGGGGAAGAGCACCATCGGGTAGCCCGGGGCGTGCAGCAGGTGCTCCAGCGATATAAAGACCTTCAGGATGTCATCGCCATTCTGGGTATTGAAGAGCTTAGCGATGAGGATAAACTCACGGTGGCTCGGGCTCGTAAAATACAGCGGTTCCTATCACAGCCGATGTTTGTTGCCGAGACATTTACCAACCGGCCTGGCAGGTATGTACCAATAGCGGAAACGGTGCGTGGCTTTGCTGAAATTCTGGAAGGCAAACATGACGACCTGCCGGAGCAAGCCTTTTACATGGTGGGGACGATAGATGAGGCGGTAGAGAACGCCAAAAAGTTTGGAGCATAATCAATAATGAGCTTATTTCTAGTTGTAGCATTAATTTTCTTAATCAATATTTTATTTGGCTATTGGCGGTCAAATACCAGAAGATTTTCAATACAATGGCTAATGGCTATTCATATTCCAGTAGCGCTGGCTATCGGGATTAGACTTTTGCTATTGGAGTGGAATTGGGTAGCAATACCGATTTTTATAGCTGCTTTTGCTGTCGGACAATATGTTGGTGGTACAGTAAGAGGTTATTGGGTAAAAGCATGAGCGGATGCGACTCAAACTTTAGTAGGTAAAGAACCAAGTCGGGAGTTTATATCATCTGACTAATAAAATCTAGGAGTGTGTAGAGGAGTATGGCTGGAATTAAGCTTGAAGTTGTCAGTGCCGAAAGAATAGTCTACTCAGATGAAGTGGATGTGGTGATTGCTCCCGGGATTGACGGCCAACTGGGAATCCTGCCTCACCATGCTCCCCTGATGACCACATTAACGATGGGTGAACTACGAGCCAAGAAGGCCAATGAAGAATTCTCCCTGGCCATCTCTGGTGGCTTCCTTGAAGTGAGACCCGACCGAGTTATTGTACTGGCTGATGCTGCGGAGAGGGCTGAGGAAATTGATTTAGCCCGGGCGGAAGCGGCAAAGCTGCGGGCCGAAGAGCGTATAAGCCATCCTACCCCCAATCTTGATTTAGCCCGGGCAGAAGCGTCTTTACGCCGGGCACTTACTCGGCTCAAGGTAGCTGGGAGAAGAAAACGGGCAACCCAACCCAAAGTTTAGAAAATATTCCCAATTATATTGGTATTGTCAAACATCTTTATGAAGTTAGCTTGGTAGTATCCATATCAGTCATAAAGTCTCCGGTGTTGCTTTTCCCCTCCTGCTGACCAAGCTACCGATTAAGCGCCGGATAGCAAAAGTAATCCCGTAGATTACGGTCAAACCGGCCAATAAATACAGAATAACGTGCTTTAGTTCCGAAACCGTAGTTGTACCAACTATACCACCCAGAATAATATAGATACCATCAAAGACCAAACTTGACAGAACAACACCGAGCAGCAATGTTTTCAGTTGTCGCTTAGCACCTAAAATCAATGTCAGTGGAATTCGAAGCCATAATAATCTCCCCAGGGCAACTGAAAACGGAGAGGAGAAATGTATTTTACGAAATGGCTTAAATCGTGTAACATCGGTTGATACTGTTGTCAGCTTGAAACGGTTAAGAAATATTGTCAGCAGGCTACCGCTGCTTCTACCGAGAGTATATAAAGCTAATGCCCCCACTTGCCTGCCAGCTTGTGCCGTAAGGATTAAAAGAATTAGACCTAAAAATGGAAGCCTCCCCTGGCTAAAATGATAACCAGCAAGCAGCCACGTCGTCTCCAGTAAGTAAGGAATTGATATTCCTAACGCTTCCCCGAACAAACAGACTAGAAAAATGAGCACTACTGTTTGAATCGTAAATGTGCCAACAATAACTAAAGCTTGTGAAAGAAAACCCTCCAAATTCATTACCAAATCCTGACTAATTATACGCCGGGATACCAAGAAGTTCAGGAATGGTAACAAACTTGTACCCCTGGTGCTGCAGTTCCTCGATAATCATCGGCAATGCCTCTACGGTTAAGCTTTTATCAGATTTAATGTCACCATGAGTTAACCCATAGCCATCGTGAAGCAGTACTATTTTCCCGGGCTTCATTTTACTAATAATCTCTTTGGCGAACGTCTCCGGCGATGGCCTACCTAAATAAGCAAGAATGTGCTGGTCATTCGCAGAGACACTCCAAGTTACTTCCACTAACCTTTCCTGCTTAAGAAATTGCAATTCCCATGGTGATTTTTTACCGTGAGGTGGACGGTAAAGATGGGGTGTAACGCCAGTAACCTTGAAGATAACTTCCTGGGCTAATTGTATGTCTTTAGAGCCTCCACTTATAAGAGCATGATTAGCATTATGAGAATAAGTGTGATTCCCCAGAACGTTCCCTTCAGCAATAATCCGCCTTGCTGTCTCTGGATAAAGTTCAACATTCTTACCAATAGTGAAGAATGTTGCTTTAACCCCATAGCTATTCAGAATATCAAGAACTTGCGAGGTATATGGTTCATTTGGGCCATCATCAAAGGTGAGAGCAACGACTTTATCTGATGTTTTGCTTATGGAGTATACCTTACCAAAAACCTGGGACCCGGGGAAAATATATCCATAAGAAAGAACAGTAACAATGATAGCCAGGGAAACTGATGTTGCCAGCCTGGCTGGAGTTCGGAGTAAAGGTAATTTCATCGCAAATCTTTTAAAGAGATTGGCAACATGTTTAATAAAGTGGCTAGACATTCGAGCCGAATTCAATACCATCCCAATGAGAATAAAACAAAGGGGCTTTTGTATCCGCCGTGCTGAAGTGGTTACCAATAAAGTTTTATCGTAGGAAATACTTCCCACCCGGCTCAAACGACGAGATATACCCCACTGGTCGGGAAATAGAGAATTAGCCTCATAGCCATTTACTTTTAAGAACGCCTCTCGGCGAAAGGCAAAATTAGCCCCGGAAACAAGGACTGCCTTACCCAGAAAGAGCCGCCCTGCTATATTGGTTAAATGTCTCATGAAGTATTCAAACTTTGACCATCGTAACGGGTCTTTATAGACATAAGCACCGGCTAACGCCACTGACTCCGGATGTGAAGAAAAATGATTGGCGATTCTTTTTAGCCAGTTACGGGGATAAGTTGTATCAGCATCAGCCTGGACGATGATATCGCCCGAAGCTTTATAAGCCCCGGTTTGACGGGCATAGGCTACTCCCCTCTTGGAACAGGAGAAAACTTTTGCTCCACATTTGCTGGCGACTTTACTGGTATTATCTACGCTGCCATTATCAACAACGATAATTTCGTAATCGCCCTGATAGTCTTGATTTTTCAGTGATTCAAGACATTCAGGTAAGAATTTCTCTTCATTTAAGGCTGGAATCACTACGCTTATCATTGTTATTAATATACACCTTAGAGTTGATTATCGCAAAGTAACCTACTTAGCTACTTTACTTTTTAAGCTGAATTGCCCCTCAATAGGTTTAATAAGAACAACTTTAGTATGACCATTTCATCGCTGATTCCGATAGTTATCGGCTACTCAATGGCATACAGCTTGCCATCAGGAGCACCAATATAAATGATGCCGTTGGCGACGGTTGGGGATGAGGTGAGTTTACCCCCAATAAAGAAGCCCCAAAGCTTTTCGCCAGTGGCAGCATTCAGAGCATACAACCACCCATCCTCACTGGCAATATAGACAACATTTCCTACTACTGCTGGTGATGACGTTATAACACCCTTAGTTTCAAACTGCCAGTTCTGCTTCCGCCTCTGGAGGTCGATAGCCAGTAGTTTATTATCCGAACCAATGTAGAAAGTGTTACCGATCAGCACTGGGGAGGAAGTAGCCAATTTACCCAGGGTAAGCCTCCAGAGAAATCCGGACTGGAGCGGAGGTGGAGGCACCAGCGGCACACGCATCAGCCAAACCTGGGTCCAATAGGGTCTGATTCCATGTTCCAGAGGCCAGCTTCGAGCGTTCCTATCAACAGCAAATAAATAACCATTAGTGGTGGTGAAGTAGACGATTCCATCACTCACCACTGGAGCAGAGTAAACCGAATAAAATGTCTTGAAGTGAAGACGAAGTCTTCCGCTCAGGGCGTTTAAGGCATAACTATATTGCCCACCGCTACCAAAATAAACGATACCCCCGTCAATCACTGGTGACGACTTAACCACACCTTCAGTACCAAATGCCCAGAGCTTGCTGCCCGTAGCAGCATTCAAAGCATAGAGATAATAATCATCAGAGCCAAAATAGACGATACCATTAGCCACTGCCGGAGAAGACATGATAGGATAGCTAGTCTTAAAATCCCAGAGCTTGTTACCTCGTTCCGCATCAAGAGCATATAGCTTACCGTCGTTTGAACCAAAATAGACCACCCCGTTAGCAATTGATGGTGAGGCTTCAACCCAGCTGTCGGTCTGGTATTCCCACTGTTCATCTCCGCTAGCAGCATCCAGAGCATAGAGTTTATTATCTCTGGAGCCGATGTAGACAGTATCACCAGCTACCGCCGGTGATGAGCGAATTAAATTACCGGTAGCGAAAGTCCATTTCAACTTACCCTGAGGCAAAATAATATTTAAACCAGTGGCGCCTGAGTTGGCCAAATCGTGGCGGAACATCGCCCATTCTCCGGGAAGAGAGGTGGAGGTTATCTCTTGAGGTGGATTAACTATATCGGTAAAATAATATAGACTGGAATATATAATCGAAACCAGAATAATAAGGGAAACAAGGCTGATAGCTACTACCTTAATTATCTTTCGGCGCTTCAGGCGGGATAGAAAATGTTCTACCTCCTGAGAGGATAATAGCGGGCTGTCTCTAGGGATTACTGCCCCCCAACAATGGTGGCAGAACTCCGTTCCCTCAGGATTAGGTTTATGGCACACGTGGCATAAAACATAAAACTTAGCTTCAGGGGTAGAATTCACTGAAAACCTCCGCCTGGTTGGTGAAGGTATCTGACTCTATGGTAAGCCTGGCATATCAGATTATACTCACAGAATCTCGAGGGTAGCTCTAGTGCCTGCTTTAGCTGCTTTCACCCTGACTAAGGTGCGCATTGCTTCAGCGATGCGGCCCTGCCTGCCAATAACTCTCCCCTTATCATCATCGGCAACCTGCAACTTAAGTGTTATCCCTTGCTCATTAGTTTCTTCGGTAACCACCACAGCGTCCGGTGCGTTGACAATTGATTTGGCGATGTACTCTATGAGTTCTTTCATGTTGTCTCCTTGATTGTTTTGAACTTGTCGATGATGCCTGCTTTTGCTAGTAATCTGGTCGCAGTGGCTGTTGGCTGAGCCCCTTGCCTGAGCCAGTGCAAGGCCCTTTCCTCATCAATAACCACTGTTTCCGGGTCGGTTAAAGGATTATAACGCCCAATGATGTTAATGAAGGCTCCATCACGGGGTGCCCGAGAATCAGCTACCACTAGCCGATAGCTCGGAGCATGTTTAGCACCGACTCGCCGTAACCTAATCTTTATCATCGTTCGTTAGAAGCTATTATGAACCATCAACAGGCAGTTGTCAAATAAAACTTGGGCGATGACCCTAGCGACCTTTAGCTATCTTCGTCGCGGAAAGCCTCGTCTCTACCTAAATAAAAACTTTCCCTAAAACGATTCTTCCAGCATCAATGTTATGGGTAGCGTCTCTCTACAGGTTAATCATTAAAATTAAGTGAAATTTGTCCTTTATTTCTTCCGAGCTGCCAGTATCGCATCTCGCCAGGTGGGGTCGACCGTCGGTAGAAATGAGGGAGAAACCAAACCATACTCGAGAACCATCTGCTGACCCCTTTCCGATAATTGGTCCCACTTTACCCACCGGGAGCGCAGTGCCGCCCTGATTAGCCATAGTTTTTGCAGAGCATCCGGGTCAATAAGAACCTCAATAAATGCCGGCTTCTTTTCCCTTAAGGCAAAGTCAAAGGCTCTCTTCAAGACTGGTTTAAGCTGCTCATCCCCCTCGACAAACTCGGTATGGCAACCAAAGACCTTAAACATCTCGTCGTACCTGATACTGGGCAAAGTTCCCCATGATTCAGGCAGGCGATTAGCCGCGGGGTCAGAAACTTCACGCAATAAAGGATTCCAACCGCCGGCAACAATCTGATTGTCATTTTCGTGAAAGTGCAAGTAAATGGCGGGAATATTCCACTTGACGGCTGTCTCAATATCCATTGCGTCAGCCCCAAGACCGCCATCGCCGACGACAGCGAAAATAGGCTTGTCCCGCTTGGTTGCCAGCCCAGCAGCGATGGACATCCCAAAGGCATGCCCCATACCGTTGGGTTCTGCTGAGTCCAGCACCTGTCCGCAGTGGATTACCTTACTCAAGTCATTAAAAGAGGATGAAGCAACCCAACCATCAATGATGGCGATATAGTCATCCTGATATTCATCGTGGAGAAACTCGGTAGCCAGCCTGCCCACCAGGTCAGGGTGCAGTGGTAGCTTCCCCTTCATTGCTTCCGTTCTCTCAATCATCCGCCGCTCATAATCTGTTTTGGTGTCAACGACAAATTGCCGCCACTTAGCCCACCTTTTCAGGGGACCTTTGATTCCGATGTCCCTGGCACAGTCGATGAATTGCCTGAGCATCATCTTGGTGTTACCGATAAGCTGGTGCTCGGTAGCCAGGACAAGATTAATATACTCAACACATGGCTGAGCCTGAATATACCTGGTATTGGCTCCCCAGAAGGATTGGGTCCCCAAAAGCCCGCCGAAGAGCAGTGGATGCCCCTCGCCTTCCAGGGAACCGACACGGAGACCCATCACCAGGGCCCGGTCAGAGCCTCTCAGCACGGCGCCTCGGGCTCTACCCCCCGGATTGAGGGGGTCATACTCCGAGATAGCACCCCGGGCAATACGGCGGGCAAGACAGGGAATACCAAGCAGGTGGACAAACTCCCTCAGTTCCTCCTCAGCATCATCCTGATGGATGACATGCCCGACTATCATTGCTGGCCGCTCTGCCTCAAGTAGCCACCGCAGGGCTTTTTCAACCAGTACCGGGTCGGCTTGCGTTCTGGGGAGACTATCAGGTGACCAAAAGCTCGGCGTATAGAATTGGTAGGCCCTCATCCGCGACATTGTCCCTTCTTCCCGTTCTAACGTCGGGTCTCCCAATACATCAGTCGCCCAGGCCAAGGCAACCGGTCCCGTCGGATGGGTAACTACCGAACGAAATGCTCTTTTCAGTTGGTTGAGAAACATCCCGGGGTCACCCACCAGTCTGGCCCACTTGGTTATCCCCCGATATTGGTTCTCGACACTAGCTTGTCCACCGCCGTTTCTGTCCTGACGCCTAAAGCCGTCAGACAGGATAATTACCATCGGAGCAGCGGCGGCATAACCCTGGGCAGCACCTGAGGTGCCATTACAAAGGGCGGTATTTGTCCCAATAATCGCCACTCCGGGTCTGCGGGTGATTCTACCCCAGGCATCAGCGGCGAAGGTAGCAGCCTGCTCCTGCTTAAAATTAACTGTCGGTATCCCCACCCTCTGATTCGCCACTTCCATTGCCCAGTTACTGCTACTGGCAACAGAAAAGGTCTGCTCCACTCCCTCCTCTTTGAGCATCTCAGCCATCAAATCATAATGGTTGACCGCCTCCCTCACCTCAGGCGATACGGTTGGCGACTCAGCCTTTAACTTTAGTCTCTCCGCCATCAAGTCATCAACGATTTTTTTCTTTTTCTTTGATGCTGGCATTGATGTTTCCTTTCCCCTGGTTGCTAGTCTGAACTTTTCCCAGTACGGCGACCTCTTTACAGTCACCGTTTTTAGGATTAAGATAGATATAATTTAAGCGGGTGTAACTCAGCGGTAGAGCGCTTGCTTCCCAAGCAAGACGTCGTGGGTTCGAATCCCATCACCCGCTCCAGAAAAATAAATTAAAGCTGGACTTGACAGCCCGGCAAAAGTCGTCTATATTGTAAGGCAATTGAATATTGCGGTTGTCAGCGCTTGGTAACAAGCTTAATAGACAAACCCGTGAGAATCGGGTACGGACCCGCCGCTGTAATTAGGGACGAACCCTGATAAAGTACCACTGTTTCGTCGTAACGAGATGGGAAGGTTTCAGGAAGTAGGATGATCTAAGAGCCAGAAGAACTACTGACAATCATCGAACCCTCGTTGTAGAAAGTTAACGGGAGATGGCAAATCCCTAAGCCAGGTTGGTTTAGGGATTTTTTATTTTGTGGCAAGCGCTCAGAA
>JACQOL010000051.1 GCA_016202555.1 Chloroflexota bacterium
CTTTACCACCCGTCCCGATACTCTCTTCGGTGTTACCTTTATGGTTTTAGCTCCGGAACACCCACTGGTGACGAAGCTGACCTCACAGGAGAAAAAAGGGGAGGTTGCCGAATATATCGCCCGGTCGCGGTTACAGACTGAGATTGAGCGACTGTCCACCGAGAAGGAAAAGGATGGAGTCTTCACCGGCGCCTATGTGGTCAACCGGTTTAACGGGGAAAAGGTGCCTATCTGGATTGCCGACTATGTGCTCTTGAGCTATGGCACCGGGGCAGTGATGGCAGTCCCGGCCCACGATGAACGTGACTTTGCTTTTGCCAAAAAATATCACCTGCCGATTAGAGTGGTGATATCCCCGCCCGGCTGGCAGAGGGAAGAGTTGAAAGAGGCATATATTGAAGAAGGCACATTAGTTAACTCAGGTCAGTTTAATGGACTCCCCAGCCAGCAGGGTATCGGGGCTGTCTCTGATTATCTGGCGGAAAAGGGCTGGGGCGGGCGAGCCACCAGCTATCGCCTGCGCGATTGGCTTGTCTCCCGTCAGCGGTACTGGGGGGCACCGATACCGATTATTTACTGTGAGCACTGTGGCATTGTGCCCGTTCCTGAGAAAGACCTGCCGGTCTTGTTACCGGAAGACGCCGAGTTCAAGCCGACCGGTGAATCCCCGCTCAAGTATGTTGAGCAGTTTGTCAATACCACCTGTCCTCAATGTGGTCGCCCTGCCAAACGCGAGACGGACACAATGGATACCTTTATCTGCTCATCGTGGTATTTTCTGCGTTATACCAGTCCACATTATGATGCCGCCGCTTTCGACCCGGCTAAAGTAAACTACTGGCTACCCGTCGACCTCTATACCGGCGGCGCCGAGCACGCCGTGATGCACTTGCTTTACGCCCGCTTCTTCACCAAGGCAATCAGAGATATGGGGCTGGTCGATTTTGGCGAACCCTTCACCCGTTTATTTAACCAGGGCACTATTATTGCTGACCACCAGAAAATGAGCAAGTCTCGGGGTAATGTGATTACCCCCGATGTTTATGTTACTAAGCTGGGGGCGGATACTGTCCGTGCTTACCTGATGTTTGTTGCCCCCTGGGGACAGGGAGGTGAGTGGAATGATAATGGTATCAGCGGCATCAACCGCTGGCTGAACCGGGTCTGGGAGCTGGTGCTGGAAGGATATAGTCGAGACAATTCGGCTACCGGCCAGGTTACTGCTGAAGCCGAATTACTGCGTATTAAGCACCAGACTATCAAAAAAGTAACTAATGACCTGGAAAAGCTGCGTTTTAATACCATGCTAGCGACACTGATGGAGTTCACCAACTACCTGGCGAAGGCGAAGGAAGCCGGGCAGGTTACCAGTTCGGCATGGAAAGGAGCGGTAGATACTCTCCTCTTGCTTTTAGCCCCGGCTGTTCCTCACATCGCCGAGGAGTTGTGGCAGCAAACCGGGCATAAGTATAGCATCCATAATCAGAGCTGGCCTGAGTGGGATGAGGCGCTGACTAAAGAGGAAGAAACCACTCTGGTGATTCAGGTTAATGGCAAACTGCGTGACCGTATTACTGTCCCGGTGTCAATCACTGAGGACGAAGCTAAAGAACAAGCTATGGCCAGCGAGAAGGTAAAAACCCACATGGAAGGCAAGCCGATTATTAAGACGATATATGTTCCCGGGAAGCTGGTAAATCTGGTGGTGAAGTGAAAATCCATCTCCCTGACTCCCTTCCCTTAACCAAGGGAAGAGGGGAAATTTTTAAGAGGGGCTAGCGACCTAGAGTTACAGAATGTAGGCTATTGCAAAATTGGGGTGAAATAATCTAGAATGGTTGCAAAAGTAGCTACTTGTGAGGTGAGAGATGACTTTCGAGGAGATGACAAATACAATAGTTTATGGCGATGCTTCGAATCTTATTAAGGAAATACCCGATGGTAGTATCGATTGCATTATTACCGACCCCCCATATGGTTTGGACAGCATTGGCATAAGAAACGATACCGATTTGAGTTTGTTTTACAGTTTGTTGCCCGAGTTCTATAGAGTGCTAAAGAATGACTCGTTTTTTCTGACTTTCTTCAGCACGAAATATTTACCATTAGTATTTCAGAATAACCCCTTCTCCTACTTTTGGCAAATCGTTTTATATTGCCCACATGGTGCTGTTAGCTCGCCGATAGGATACACAAAATTCATGTCCTGCGTAGTCTTTAAAAAGGGACATCCAAAAGTTCTCCGTCGTAATAAGGATATTTTTGAGGATACGCCAGGTAGGGCAATCGAGCCGGACGAGGGCTATATAGACCATCCCGCACCAAAGCCAAAAGCATTCATACAGGAACTATTACGGATGTTTACCAGTGAAAATGACATTGTTTTGGACCCCTTAGCTGGTGCTGGTGCTACTCTTGTGGCATGCAAGAGGACAGGAAGGCAGTATATTGGTTTCGAAATTGAGGAGAAGTATTGTCAGATTACCAGAGAGAGGCTGCGTAAATTCGGAGACAGTAAAACCGAGTCCCAGCGGAGGCTTTTCAGCAACACAACCGTCGGATATGAGCAATAGGTCGGTATAAAGTGGCTGAGTATTGTGATGTTGGATACGTAAATGGAAAGCCGGTCTGTTACTTGCCAATTACAACTCCTACAGGTAAAGTAAGGGTTCTACGTGGTGACCAACCAGTAGCTACGAGAAGCACTGAAATTCGTGAGGGCGATGTTATAGAGTGGCAAATATCTTACTTCGCTGATGAGCGTCGAAGGATGGTTGAATTAGCCACATTATTGAAGTTGACATATGATAATAGTCTTATTGCGGACTCGGAGTTGCGGCAGACATTATCAAAAATCGTCGATGATGTGGATTTCTTTGCTGAGAAGTATTTTATTTCCGTTGACACTCCTAGTTTGCCAGAAGTGTTTCACGGATTCAGAGTTTTGAGGAAGGTCATTCCTATCCTTCAAAAAGATGTTGATGATGCCCAGGTTTGGGTTGAACTTCGTCATAAACAAAGAGCAGTCGGTTTTCAGCCGATGCTCTATCTTCGTATCCCTGTAGACGCTGTTTCACCTAGTCTCACAGGAAGAATAGCACAAGCTAGGCAGATTGTGGCATGGCAACCATCAATACCAGTGCTTTTCGAAACGCTGAGAGCATTTTCCATATTATCTACAAAGCACCACGACGATATGATTGACGTGCTAAAGCGAGTTTTGGGCATCTAAAGGGGCGGAAAGAAGAAGGTAGGTATCTGAAAGGGGACTCAGTCATTCTTAACAAATTCTTTTTCTTTCCCTTTTTAAGGAGAGGGTGACACAGGGGGATAGGGTTACAACATTATGAAAATAGCTTTTGTCGGTGGGGGTAATATGGGGGAGGCAATGCTCTCAGCTATTTTGGATAAGAAGTTGAGCCAGCCACAAGATATCTCCGTCAGCGATGTTTCCGAAGCTCGCCGTCAGTTTCTAGCTCAGAAATACGGCGTCTTAACTACGAGCGACAACCGTCAGGCGATAGCCGGTAGGGATGTTGTGGTTCTGTCCATCAAGCCCCAAAATCTGGCTGAGGTAATGACCGGGCTTAGTGGACAGCTTAAGCCGTCTCAACTGGTATTGTCCATCATCGCCGGGGCAACTATCATAACTTTACATAATGGCCTGAAGCATAATCGTATCGTTCGGGCAATGCCCAACACACCGGCTCAGATTGGTGAGGGCATCAGCGTCTGGACGGCTACCGACGCCGTAACCAAGAAGCAAAGAGGCTGGGCAAGCTCAATTCTGGGGGCTATCGGCAAGGAAATTTACGTTGCTGATGAGGATTATATTAACATGGCGACGGCGGTAAGCGGCAGCGGTCCAGCTTACTTCTTTCTTTTCGTTGAGGTGCTGGTGGCAGCGGCAATGCGTATCGGTCTTCCCCGGGACATGGCGCAGGAACTGGTGCTTCAGACAATGCTCGGCTCGGGGCATCTCATCCGGAAGTCAGGTAAAGAGCCGGCTGAGCTGCGCCGGATGGTTACCTCCCCTGGTGGCACCACGGCTGAAGCGTTGCTCCAGTTGGAAAAAGGGGGATTTGCCAATCTGGTTGCCCGGGCGGTGAGGGGGGCCTATGATAAAGCCAGGCAATTAGGCGAGGCACGAAAGTGATGTTCTCATTCTTGTTTGGTTTTGTTTTTAGCTTTATTCAACTGCTGTCTCAAGTGCTCACCCTGGCTATTCTGGCTAGAGTTGTCCTGTCATGGTTTTCACCGGTACCAACTAATATTCTGACCAAGATGCTGTATCAAATAACGGAGCCGATTTTAGCTCCCCTGCGCCGTATCATCCCTAAAGTTAGCGTGTTTGATTTTAGTCCACTGGTGGCCGTAATACTATTGCAACTGATTTCATTCCTGTTATTTGTTATTATGCCCTGAAGCTATGTTTCAAATGCTTAAATGGGCTGACTAAAAGAGGAGGCTAACTAAGTATGAACTGGCTTGATATCGTTATTTTAGTCATAATGGCTATCAGCGTTTTCCTGGGATTAAGAATCGGTCTAATCAAGGCCGTCTTATCTCTGGTGGGAGTAATTGTTGGCGTAATGTTAGCCGGACGCTACTATTCTGCTCTTGCTGAACGGCTGTCTTTTATTTCGCAAGCTGGCGTCGCTAAGGTTATTGCCTTCGCTATCATCCTAATCGTGGTAATGATAGTTGCCATCATCATCGTTAGATTGCTGCAGTGGGTTACCTCGGCAGTGATGCTGGGCTGGGTCAATCATCTTGGTGGGGCCATTTTGGGTCTGGTGCTGGGAGCCATACTCTCTGGTGCCCTGCTAGCTATTTGGACCAAGTTTTTTGGTTCAACCGAAATTATCAGCCAATCAAGCCTGGCACGTCTGCTATTAGACCGCTTTCCCGCAGTCCTGGCTCTGCTACCGAATGATTTTGCCAGTGTCCACTCTTTGTTTCAGTGACCGGAGGCTATTTTCTAAACTAAAGTGATGCTTATCATCTCGGCGCAAACAAAACAACCCGGCAAGCATAACAAACCTGCCAGTAGCACCAATCTTTATTCTTTTAATGATAACCCCTTAGCCTGAGTTAATCTCAGGTAACTGCCGGAGTTTCGCCGGGGTGTAATTTCTTCCACCTGTCGAGTAGTTGCTGCCGACTCTCCCGATGGTCAGGGTCGGTTACGCAGGCATCCACCGGACAGACTTCGGCACACCTGGAACTAGCGTGGGAGCCAACGCACTCAGTGCATTTCTCGGGGTCGATGACAAATATCGTTGCCCCCTCAGTAATTGCTGTGTTGGGACACTCTGGCTCGCAGGCTCCGCAGCTAATGCACTCATCCGTAATCATATAAGCCATTAAAAAACCCCTCCTTACTTATTTTACTGCACTATTAAATTTCTTCTTTAAAGCGACCGCCACCGGTTTGGGAACAAGGTCGTTAATGTTACCACCGAGGTTGGCTACTTCCTTGAGCAGGCTGGAGCTAAGGAACTGGTATCTCAAGTCTGCCATTAAACAAACTAGCTCGCAATCAGGAGATAGCTTCTTATTCATTAAGGCCATCTCAAATTCTTCTTCAAAATCGGAACCAGCTCTCAACCCCCGCACAATTGTTTGTGCTCCTACCTCCTTGGCAAAATTGACCACCAGACCACTAAAGGATTCTACCTCAATTTTGGGTGAGCCGGCTATTGATTGTTTTATCAGGTCGACTCTTTTCTCAGTAGTGAAAAGAAGGTTTTTAGCCGGGGTCTCATAGACTCCAATAATTATCTTCTCAAAGAGTTTAGAAGCTCTTTTCGCAATATCAAGATGGCCATTGGTTAAAGGGTCAAAAGTGCCCGGGTAAACAGCGACGGTCATAGGTTAGCCTCCTTCTGGTAGATATTGATACAACTATCACCATGACGGTGTTCCTTGATAAGCCTTAGTTGAGCATAGTTTTGACTCAGTGCCAAGCGCGGGGAATGGGTTAGCACTAAAGTCGTCTTAGCCCCCACCAGTTTAGTCGTCGCCAGCTGCTCTACCAGATTACCTATGGCAGAATCAGCGTAGGGCGGGTCCATCAGTATAACGCCGTACTCCTTATCCAGAAAAGAAATAGCTTTAGCCACACTGCAACAATAAATATGAGCCCGCGTTGCCAGTTTCGTCTTTTCTAAGTTATCTTTAATTATAGCACAACATCCTGGCTTTTGCTCAACAAAATCAACCCAACGGGCCCCCCGGCTGAGCGCCTCAATACCTAAAGCGCCGCTACCAGAAAATAAATCAAGCACCTCTTCCCAATCGCTTACCGTATTTTCCAGTATTGAAAAAATCGCTCCCCGGACTAAATCTGTCGCCGGGCGGGTAGGCCGCTTGGGGACTTTAAGGCGGTGCCCCTTAGCCTCACCAGTGATAACACGCATAATAAATAATAATAGCTAATTGTCGCCGATATTGTCAATCAGTATGGTACTGTGTATTCTGAAAAATGGTTACTGACTGCTTCCCCAACTGCGCCTTAAGCTCGGCTTATCATTAAATTAACCAGTTTTCTCCCGCCATTGGGTTTCGGTTAAGCCCAGCCTCTGAAAAATATCGTCTACATAACGCAGGTAGTACTGATAATCAAAGAGTTTCTCCAACTCTACTGAGGACAGGCTGGCAGCAACCTCAGTATCAGCCGTTAACAAGCTAAGAAAATTTTTATGTCCCTGCCACGCTTTCATTGCGTTCCGCTGGACTAGCTCATAGGCTTTTTGCCGGCTCAGTCCCTTGTCAATAAGAGCCAGCATTACCCGCTGGGAGAAAACCAAACCCTTGGTCAGCTCCATATTGTGCTTCATCCGTCGCGGGTAGACCTGTAACCCTTTCATTATCGAGGTGAAGACATCAAGCGAGTAATCCAGCAAGAGACATGAGTCGGGCAGGGTAATCCGTTCAGTAGAGGAATGGCTAATGTCGCGTTCATGCCAGAGGGCAATATTTTCC
>JACQOL010000044.1 GCA_016202555.1 Chloroflexota bacterium
GACTGGGGTCTCTGGTTCGAATCCAGAATGGCCCACCATAGACACAGAGAAAGCTTTAGTATTAGGAATCTTTACTAAGGAGGGATGGAATTATGTTTGGTAAGCTGGGGTTTCCGGAAATCGCTCTTATTTTGCTAATCGTTTTAATTGTCTTCGGGGCTGGTAAGCTGCCGCAGGTTGGCGGAGCGATTGGCAAGGGTATCCGCTCTTTCCGTAGAGCACAGAGCGGTGAAGATGAGGAAGAAGAAAAAGCTAAAAAGGATACTACCAAGATATCCTGAAGTTAGAAAACAGTATGTTTTAGCAGGGAGCTTAAATTTAAGTTGGGGCTTTGGAATCGACTCGTAAGCTGGGGAAAAAGAGATGGTAATAAAAACAGTGGCTACTAACCGTAAGGCTTACCATAACTATCTCATTCAGGATAGTGTGGAAGCGGGTCTTGTGCTTACCGGCTCGGAGATAAAGTCAATCCGGGCGGGTAGAGTGAATTTGGGCGATGCCTATGTTAGACCTGAAGATGGGGGATTGTGGCTATTGAACGCTCATATCGCTCGCTACGAAGCAGGTGGCTATTTAAATCACGAACCACTGCGGCGGCGGAAGCTCCTGCTGCACCGTAAGCAGATTGCTGCTCTCACCAGCAAGGCACTGGAGAGGGGTTTTACCATTGTGCCTACCAGGCTGTATATCAAGGATAGTTTAGCCAAGATTGAAGTTGCCCTGGGTAAAGGTAAAAAGCTATATGACAAGCGGGAGTCTATCAGCCGTCGTGAGACAGAAAGAGAGCTGGCCCGAACTGTAAAAGGGCAGAGGCTAAAAAGTGCTGTTCATTCTTAAAGGTCAGTCGTCAATGGGGACGCGTGGCTTCGACAGGGGAGGTATGCTGCGGGATTGCAAGCTGAGGTGCCACTACTCTCATGAAACAAGTGGCGAAACATAACTGGCAACGAACCAGTTTTAGTTGCTGCCTAATTAAATAGGTGGCACATCCAGCCTGACTTTGCCTCAATGGGTTGGGATTGGGTGCCGTTGAATTGAGGTGCCACCATCCCGATGCCGATAAGGGTGGTGAAAGAACAATCGGCTGGCCTGGCTAAACTCGGTCAGCAGAGGCTGGTCAGGCGAGATAAAAGAGCTGGCTAAGCTTGTAGTAGATTCCGGGTAGCTTCTCTTGGACGGGGAGTTCGACTCTCCCCCGTCTCCACCATAAACAATAGACAATGAAATAAGACCTTATCAATTTATCAAAGGGTGCAGGAGTATTTGAGTTAGACCCATAGATGCTCCAACAGAAGAAAATAATATGCCAATAGGAATATCGGAGAGCAGAAATACCGATATTTGTGTAACGGTAAGACAGGTTTGTATTTAATAATGAATTTGACCGCTTAAAGTTGTCTTGAGAAATCCGTGGTAAAGTGGAGGGGGAGATGAGCAACGAGATAGAAACGGCACAAAGCAAAGCTGAGGCCATCCTGGACAACGTTGAGCAGGTCATCATTGGTAAGAGAGAGGTAATTGAACTTGCCGTCATTGCTTTGATTAGCAAGGGGCATCTGTTGATTGAGGACGCCCCGGGAGTCGGTAAGACTATACTTGCCCGTAGTCTGGCAAAATCTCTCGGCTGCAGCTTTAAGCGCATCCAATTCACCCCAGATATGCTGCCCAGCGATATTACCGGTGTTTCCATATACGACCAGAAGACCGGCGAGTTTCAATTTTTCCCTGGGCCTGTGATGGCACAGATTGTCCTGGCTGATGAAATCAACCGGGCAACACCTAAATTACAGTCCGCCTTGCTGGAGTGCATGGAAGAAGGACAGATTACCATTGATGGCGTGACTCGCGAAATGCCCCATCCCTTCCACATTCTAGCAACTCAGAACCCTATTGAGTATGAAGGCACTTTCCGCCTTCCTGAAACTCAGCTTGACCGGTTCCTGATGCGCATCAGCCTAGGCTATCCGTCAGTCTCAGATGAAATCAGCATTATGAACCAGCAGCAGTACCAACATCCCATTAAAAATTTGCAACCAGTGGCGAGCAGTGCCGACCTTGAGATGCTTCAAGAGGTGGTCAAGGGTATTTATGTTGACGACTTGATAAAGCAGTATATTGTAAATTTGGTTGGAGCTACCCGCCACCATCCTGCCATCTTCCTTGGAGCTTCCCCTCGTGGCTCTCTGGCACTGTACCGCACTGCACAGGCAAAAGCACTGATTTGTGGTCGTGATTATGTCTTACCAGATGATGTGAAAGCACTAGCAGAACCGGTCTTGGCGCACCGTCTGATAACTCGCACGGATTCTACGGACGGTAAAAGCGGGCGTGATATCGTTACTAAAATTATTGAGTTGGTTCCTGTCCCTAGCGCCTAAACTAAGTTAAGGGTCGGGGTAAAATGCCTTATTCCAGCCCCGTTGTTAGGGAGTGGTATTGATGAATGCTCAAAAGATATCTACCATTGCTGTTCCTGCAGCTCTTTTAGTCATGGCATTAGTCGGCGGTTCTATTCTTCTCCTCAGACTCTTTTTCCTTTCGGGACTGGTGATTGCCGTGAGTTATCTGTGGACAAGATGGAGCCTTCGTAACCTCAGCGTGCTCACCACAAAACCACCCGAACACCTTCAAGTGGGTGATACCTTCCAGCAAGAAATCACGATTTCTAATTCTGATAAATTACCCCGATTCTGGCTTAGGGTACAGAATGATACTGATTTGCCCGGTTATCATGACACAGCGATTATTAACATTGCCAGACAAAGTTCTTACTCCTGGCAAACAAATTTCGGATGCAGGAAAAGAGGCCGCTATCACCTTGGGCCGGTGACAGTGATAGCCACTGACCCATTAGGGATTTTCACCAGTCGTTGTGCTCTGGGAGAAGCCCAAGAAATCACGGTCTGCCCGGCGACCATTGACCTTTCCCTTGCTAAGTTTGCCTCCTTCAGCGACTTTGGCTACGGTTCCGGCTATCAATCAATCAATCTGGCCAGTCCCAATGCCTCCGGCGTGCGTGAGTTTGTCAGTAGTGATAGCTCCCACCACATTCACTGGCGCAGTACTGCCCGTATGGGGAAACTGATGGTCAAGAAGTTTGACACCGATCACTCTTACAGCACTTCTAAAATTGCCTGGATACTTCTTGATATGAATGAGAAAGCTCATTTCCGTCAGGGAGAAGAAACGAGTGATGAGTACGCCATTACCATCGCTGCCTCGGTTGCCAAGAAGTATTTGCAGGACGGGATGCGGGTTGGTATCCTCGCTTCAGATGAGCGTCGTTGTCTTATAACCCCCCAAAGAGGTGAGGAGCAATTGTGGGGCATACTGGAAGCCTTAGCTCTGATAAGAACTGACCCGAAACTGAAATTGAGTGAATTGGTCTCACACAACCTGGATGGTTTCCATGATAACCCACTGGTCATCATAGTGGCTACTTCAACCTCAGAAAATCTGGTGGAAATCATCCATCAATTGAGAAATCGGGTTGATTCAGTGGTGGTTATACTACTGGATGTAGCTGACTTTGGTGGGCGTTTATCATCAACCGGGGTATCTCGGACGCTGACTTGGTCGGGAGCACAGGTCTATACCATCACAAAGAGGGCAGAACTATCAAAAGCGTTGGACAATAAGATTAGGCAACTTCCGCAGCTACTAGTGTGAGTAGGATACTATGTATTGGAGTGCAGCTAATAAGTTAATCATCAATTTCCGACAAGTAATACCTCGGATTCACTTCAGCAATTTGCTGGTGTGGATTGGTGCCGTCTTTGGCTTCCTGACACTGGCGGTCGCAATGGGGTCAATAGAGAGCGCTCAATGGATTGCCCCACAACCATCACTGATAGCAACGCTAGGGCTGGCAACAGCCGTAGGTATAATTCTGGCAAGTATCCGCATTCCCGGCAAAATCGCGGCTCTCGTGATGGTTCTCATCGGGCTAATGGTAACCGTTTGGCAAACAATACAGCTTTTTACACCCACCAAAGAAATGTCTTCATTCCAGCTCTGGTGGCAGATAGTCAGCAGTTCCCGTCCCAGCGACAACATAGGCTACTTTGCTATGGTTCTCATTTTTGTTAGCTGGGTCATCGGCTTTATCTCAACGTGGTTTATCCTTAGAAAACGAAACGCCTGGCCGGCTGTCGTTCTAGGTACGCTAATGCTCTTTATCAACCTCAGTAATCTCCCCCGGGATATGTATTATTTTTTACCATTTTATTTCTTGTCTGCCATTGTTACCATCGCTACGTTATCCTTGGCAAAGCAGGGGGATATTATTATTCAATGGAAGGAGAAGTCTGCCCGACGTAGCATCGTTTACTATTCCCTAGCAGTGTTCAGCATCGCCGTTACCACCGTCGGCATCGCCTACTTTGTACCTCAACCACCTATCAGCAACATTGGACTGAAAATTGACGCAACCGCATTGTTAAGAGGCAAAAGTGTTGAGAATCTCTGGTTCAATATTTTTGCGGATGTCGCTTCCAAGTGGCCGACAATAAAGAGTCAGAACCACGAAACACTTCTCTTTAAAGACCCGCTGCCCAGCGGCAACACGGTACTTTTTCTGGTTGACAGTGAGCACTCTGATTACTGGCGCACCCGCCGTTATGATGTCTATGAACCCTGGGGTTGGAAAAGCACCATTAAATCCGACCAGGAGCTACGGCAAGGAGAACCAATCACTTATAGTGAAGTTCCGCCGGGGAGTAAGCCCTCGACTTATACCGTAGAGAATCGGTTAGAGACCGACGTTGTTCTCTGTAGTGGCAACACGGTTTCTGCCGATATTCCTGTCAAATTACAGACCTTCTTGCTAAAAAAGGTTGAGGAAATTACGACCTCGCCAAAAGAAAACCTAGACATTAAGGCAATTGTTTCAACGCAAAATATGGTGCCTTATCAACGTTACCGGGTCATGACCAACTTGACCACCGCTACTCCGGAAGAGCTCACTACAGTTGGTGAGAAATACCCAGAGTGGGTGACCGGTCATTACTTACAATTGCCAGATAGTCTACCTCAACGGGTCAGGAAACTTAGTGAGGACATCACACGAGATGCCAAGACACCCTACGGCAAGGCGGTTGCCATAAAGAATTATCTGAGGAAATTTAAGTACGACCAGACTGTAAAAGTTCCCTCTGAAGGCTCTGACGGTGTTGACTATTTCCTATTTGGTGCAGAAAGAGGCGCTTGTAACAATTTTGCCTCAGCTATGGTAGTGATGTTGCGGTCCGTAGGTGTCCCTGCTAGGCTCAGCACTGGCTACTTTCGCGGCGAACTGGATAAGGGCACTGGTAATTATATCATTCGTAGTCAAAACTACCACGCCTGGGTAGAAGTCTACTTCCCGAAGTACGGCTGGATTGAATTTGAAGCCACACCAACTAGTCCGGAAGCTACCACGGAAGCTACCAATGAAAGCATAGTTATCGACGAGAACTACAATCTCTCCTTCTCGGGTGCTGAGGAAATGCCCTTCTGGATGGTAAATGGGGAGTCTAACTCTGGTGTTACCCAACCAGCTCAAATTGCGTATACCAGGCGAGTGTTACCCTTGCCTTATATTTGGTTTTTCAGTATCGCTACCCTGTTGACGATAGTAGTCTTAATCGTCCGCAACTCAATTAACCTCTGGGTTGACCGACTCAAGCAAGTCAAAACTGCTACTGACGCCTACAAGCGCATGTGCTACCTGGCTGTTAGAGGTAACTCAGGACCACTTGAGCACGAGACACCGCTTGAGTTCAGTCGCCGTCTCACCAGGTACTTACCCGGGCAAGAAGATACCATTAATACCCTTGTTCAGGCATTCCTGGCTGTTAGATACAGCCCCAGGAAGGGCTTGGATGAGCGGGATAGAATTAGATTTCAGAAGGCATGGGTGCAATTGTGCCCGTCTCTAGTGAAACACATGTTCCGTCTGAGAAAATGGGTTCTGCTCAGAGTTCTCTGGTCATCAAGCTGATGTTTGCGAGTGTCCTGACGGTTGTTCAAGGTGATGTTCCCGAACTGACCATTGAACTTAAGCTCCCGATGATTTCATAAATCGTTGCTGGGTCGCTCTTAACCAGTCCCTATTACATCCCAGGGATGTGCTTCCTCTTTTTATAGTTGCTAGAATTACTCGAGCCTACTATGCTCAGGCTAGCCTTTTATAGAGAGCAGCTATTCTGCTGGTTACCAGTCTCGCTGCATGGGCGTGATTCATTGCTTTCTTTAGGTCATTCGCCAGCTTTTCGTCCTTGATGACGTCCCTTATCCAATTGATAAAGTCATTCTTCTTCGCATTGGCATGAAAGACATAATTCTCATCTGACATAGTTGTAAGCTCATCCCCGAGCTCTTTCAAGTTACACAGGCTATGGCCA
>JACQOL010000042.1 GCA_016202555.1 Chloroflexota bacterium
CACAAACTCCTTTGGCTTTTTCTCCGCCAATAGTGCCAACCACAGGCTCAAGATTTGCAGGGTTAATACTAAACTCCTCAATGGCACCATTGGTGGCAACCATACCATGTTTTACTCCGCCACCTTCGAAGGCGGGACCGGCGGAACAAGCCGCTGTTACCATCCAATCTGAGTTCCCAACCACGATTTGACCATTGGTACCAATATCAATATAGCAGGTCAATTTTTTAGTCTGATGCATTCCCGAAGCCACCACCCCCGAAACAATATCCCCACCAACATAGCTGGCGACTGACGGAAAGGCAAAAAGGTAGACATAGTCGGCTACCTTAATCTCCAGAGAACTCGCCTTGACCGGTGGGGTATAGGTCGCCGCCGGGGTGTATGGAGACAGCCTGATATATTTCGGGTCAAGACCAAGCAGAATCTGTATCATGGTCGTATTACCGGCCACCATCAGATGACCGATATATTCTATCTCAACATGCCTCTGGGACAATAGCTGACTAATGATGCTATTAATGTTAGCCACCACCGCCTGTTGCAACTTTTTTAGTCCATCTGACTTCTGAGCATAAGCAATACGAGTAATGACATCAGCACCGTAGCTAATCTGCCGATTATACTCAATGCTTTCGGCGATAACTCTACCTCGGGTCAAATCAAGCAACTGCCCGCGGACAGCAGTGGTGCCAATATCAAAAGCAAGTGAGTAATGATTGTCCCGGGTATCACCGGGTTGCACATTTATCACCCTTGGCCGGCGCTTACTCTCAGCAGATTGAGACTCAAGGGCCGTTACCAGAGTCGTTACGGTAACTTTCCAATCGCTATCCCGTAATATCCGGGACTGTTTCTTTAGCACATCAAAATCGACGGTTATATTCCTCAGTTGATAGTGCTGCTTCAAACCCCGCAATAACCGGGAAAGGTCACTGATATTATCTTCAAGGGTAGGTGGTGGCAACTCAACAAAAAATTTAGTCAGCGGCGGCTTAAATCTCCAGCCAGTAGCCGCAACTCCGGCGGTTACTTTCTTTTCCCGGGAGAGGATAGACGTTTCCAGCCTTGATTCTGGCGGCAGATAAACGCTTAAGTCAGTGATAATACGACTCTGACAGGCTTGACGAACACCCCGCCCGAACTCTTCATCAGAGACCCTTGGTGTCCGTGTAGTGACCACTTCCCCATTTTTAATCAAGACTTTACAGGTACCGCAACTGCCGATACCACCACAGGACGCAATGATGGGTACCCCCGCTTGAATTGCCGTTTCCCGCAGATTGGCCCCTTGCTCAACGACAACATCAACATTATCAGGGTCAAAGTGGACTTTTCTCTGTTTAGTCGCTAAATCCTTCGCCATCAAACCCCTACATCTTAATGATACACCAACACTAAAAAACCCTAAACCTCCCATAATGGCTACATCAGAGTCAAGTCTATACCCTATTTTAGCACATCGTTAAGATACGTCGTGAAGCCCGTGAACCTTGCCTGTCTTAACATCGACATCTATTTTCTTAAAAGCAGGGTCGGAACCGGTGGCAGGCATCAGGCTGATGGTTCCGGCCATCGGGCAGAGGAATTTAGCTCCGGAATAAATCAGGATGTCACGAATGGGTAGTGTCCAATTCTTAGGGACACCCTTAAGAGTCGGCTCATGAGAAAGCGAAAGATGAGTCTTAACCATCATGGTGGTGTAGTCATCATACTTCGGGTCGGCTTCAAAGGCTTTAGCTTTCGCTTCCGCCTCAGCGCTCCAGGCTACCCCGTTAGCTCCGTAGACCACCTTGGCAATCTTTTCCACCCTTTGTCTCAGTTTCATCTCTTTAGGATAAAGGAACTGGAAGTTATTTTTTTCTTTGCAGGCATCAACAACTGCCGAAGAGAGTTCCTGAGCTCCCGCCCCGCCTTCAGCATAATGAGATGAGAGGGCACAACGGGCTCCCGCCGCCTCGGCTGCCTTCCTGATTATATTGACCTCTTCCTGGGTGTCGGTGGGGAACCTGTTGATACAGACTACCGGGTTAATACCGGCTGCCCTGATGATACCGATATGATGTACCAAGTTGGCGCAGCCCTTCTCGACCAAATCCGGGGCGGATTCTTTATAGGCGGAAGGTAGTGGAACTCCCGGAGTTACCTTGGGCCCGCCGCCATGCATTTTCAGAGACCGGACGGTGGCAACCAGCACGGACACATTCGGCTTGAGACCGCTATAGCGACACTTCACATTCCAGAACTTCTCAAAACCAATATCGGCAGCAAAACCGCTCTCGGTCACATGATAGTCGAACATCTTCAGCCCAAGTCGGTCGGCAATGATTGATGACTGGCCAACAGCGATATTAGCGAAGGGTCCAGCATGCACCAAGCAGGGCTGGAACTCAGCCGTAGAACATAGAGTAGGGTTAATGGTATTGCGCATCCAGGCGGTCATAGCGCCGGCCACTTGCAGGTCAGCGGTGGTAATAGCATTACCCTTCTTATCATAGGCCACGGTAATGTTATTCATTTTTTCCCGAAGGTCGGCCAGGTCAGTGATAATTGCCAGCATGGCCATCAACTCAGAGCTAACCGCAATGGCGAACTTGGACTGCATCAGAAAACCGTCAGTTTTCTGAGTACCAAGGCCAATAACGATGTTGCGCAGGCTCTGGGCGCAAAAGTCCATAATCCAGCCCATCTCCACCCGGAGCGGGTCTACATCCAGACGGCGCATATGACTGAGTTTGGCTAGCTGGGCATCATCATAATTACGCTCATGCTGCATTCTAGCCGTAAGAGCCACCATCGCCAGATTATGAGCATTCATAATATCATTAATATCACCGGTAAGCCCCAGAGAAAATTCAGTGTGGGGGATAAGTATGGCATTGCCACCACCGGCAGCGGTACCCTTGACATTCATCGTTGGTCCACCTGAAGGCTGGCGGATAGCGCCCCCTACATTCGCCCCCTGCTTGCCCAGACCCTCAATAAGACCCATCGTTGTAGTTGTTTTCCCTTCGCCTAGAGGCGTCGGGGTGACTGCGGTTACCTCAATGTACTTACCATCAGGC
>JACQOL010000045.1 GCA_016202555.1 Chloroflexota bacterium
CGGCGCCTATCCCGACCAAGATATGTTTTTTTATAGCTCCCATTTGAGAACCCTTATCTCAATACCGGCGACATCCCGAATTACCATCTCAAGATACTTAGCTGTCCTCTGACGCAGGGAATCAGGGAGCAAGAAAGTTAGCTTACCCTGACGGTGATGACCCCCGGCAGCAGACTCCCAGGAGACCGGATGATATTCATTACCCATATCATCGCGTAGCACGGCTAGTTGCTTCAGGTCATACTGGTCCAGATTTACCGAGTGAGTATCCATATCTACCTGAAAGATGAGGGAGTTGCCCTCCGCGATGACCCATTGCACCTTGATAACGACGCTACCAGCCTCGTTAGACTGAACCACTCCGTTAGTCGGCTTTATCAAGACGGGAGTAGAGACAGTAGGGCTAGACCTATCCGTCGCTGGAGTGACACCAGAACAGGCAGTAACGATGACTACTACCAAAAGAAGGGTAATCACCAGTAGACTCTTACCAGATTGGCTCATGTGCTGTTCTTTCAAAACTTATTCAGTGCCTCTTGCAAAAGAGGGGTGACGTCGCTCGACTGTATTGTCAACCAGATAACCCTGGGCGGGTCAGCAGCCGGGTAAAAGAAATGTATGCCACCGGGCCCCTCTATCTGGACTACCTCGTGACCATCAACCGATATCTTTTGGGGATTGCGGAAGCCGGAGGAACCCCCATTACTAATGGCATCAAACATTCGTTTCGTTAGTTCCATGGCAAGAGCATCGCTTGTGGTCTTACCTACCCAGACAGTAACCCTATCGTCACTCTTATGGTAAGGATTGAAAGCATGGGAATACTCGACAATCTCGGCGCTGGCCAGCCCAATATCAATGCCGTGGAGCTGGTTGACCTGTGCCATCGCTGCGGGACCCTCAATAACACTTGCCACTTTCATACCACCCAGCTCTTCCGGAATACCGGCATACTTTTTGGGTAGCACATTTACCACTAAGCTCACCCCCACGATGGCGAGCAATGCAATAACAATAAAAAGCTGGATAAGACCAAATCGGTTACGTTTCTTTTTCGTTGATATATCGTTAGTCGTCTTGAATTAATTACCTCCGGACTTTCTCTTCACCAGCGGAGTAATGACAGGCATCAGGATAATCATTGACAATAAGGCTACCCAGCCGATACCGCCGATACGTTCCACAATGGTATATTCCCCCGACAGAGTGGCAAGCAGAAAAAGGCCAGCCGCCGTTAACGATATAGCGGCAGAAATAATAGCGCTCTTGAAACCGATGCTTTTCATAGCAATATCTCCTTCCTGGAGTGAACCAATTACTAAGGGCTTACTGGAGAAGCTACCGATAACGATGGTGAAGTGCCGGAGCTGATGCGTCGCCGTATTGCCGGCACAAACCCACGCATGCGCAGAGTATTCAAGGTAACTGATAGGGAACTGGTAGCCATCAGTAGAGCCGCCAATTCCGGACTTACCACCTGGGCGAAGAAGGGATATAGTATCCCAAAGCCAAGAGGAATAGCTAATGTGTTATAGCCAAAAGCCCAGAACAGATTTTCTTTTACCTTGCGGATAGTAGCCCGTGCCACCTGCATACCAGCGACCACATCCAGTAGGTCATCTTTCATCAGGATGACGTTACCAGTCTCCTTAGCGATATCAGTACCTGAACCGATGGCAATGCCCACGTCAGCTTGAGCCAGGGCAGGGGCATCGTTAATACCATCCCCCACCATAGCTACTACCTTCCCTTCCTGTTGCAGCTTCTTCACTTCATCAGCCTTGTTCTCCGGAAGCACCTCAGCCAGTACCCGGTCAATACCCACCTGACGGGCAATTGCCTCAGCAGTGCGGCGGTTATCCCCGGTAATCATGGCTACCTGAATTCCCATTCGGTGCAGCTCCTCGATTGCCAAAGCAGAGGTCTCTTTAAGAGTATCGGCTACCGCCACCACCCCGGCGGCACTACCGTCTACAGCAACAAACATGACGGTTTTACCTTCCTGCTCCAGCCGTTCTACTTCAGGCATCAACCCATCCCAGGCTACCTGCCGCTCAGCCATCAACTTTCGGTTACCCAGCAGGATATTGCGCCCATTGAGCCGGGCATCCACACCATGACCTGGTATGGCGTTAAAGCCCTCGGCATCCTCGGGGTCGACACCACGCTCCCGGGCGCCACGGACTATTGCCTCACCCAGGGGATGCTCGGAGTTTTTCTCGGCCACTGCCGCTAGATGTAATACTTCACTTTCAGAGAGGCTCCCCAGTGCTAACACATTAGTCACTGATGGTTCTCCCTTAGTCAGGGTACCTGTCTTATCAAAGATAACCACTTGTAGCTTGGAGGTCGTTTCAATAGCATCGGCACCCTTAAACAGGATGCCATATTCCGCCCCCTTACCACTTCCAGCCATAATAGCGCTGGGTGTGGCTAGTCCCACGGCACAGGGGCAGGAGATAACTAATACCGTTACCGAGATGATAAAGGCAAAGCCGAAGGCGCCTACAGCTGTCAGCGCGTAAGGAGTGAGCAGGAGACGACTTTCCTGACTGAACCACAGGCCGAAGCCAACAAAGAACCAGAATAGAAATGTCGCTAATGCCAGAGCATGAACTCCCAGGATGAAACGCCCGGCCACCCGGTCAGCAATCTTCTGGATTGGTGCCTTGGTCGTCTGGGCATCCTCCACCAGCTTAATAATCTGGGATAGGGCGGTGTCTTTACCCACTCTGGTCGCCCGGAATTTGAAGGCACCGGTCTTGTTCATCGTAGCGCCAATGACCTCATCACCGGCATTCTTCTCGACAGGAATGCTCTCGCCGGTAATCATTGACTGGTCTACCGAAGAGTAGCCCTCCACAACCATGCCATCAACCGGGATAGCTTCGCCGGGACGAACTGCCAGAATATCATCTATCTGCACTTCTTCAGCGGGAATTTCTACTTCCTGACCATCTCTAATTACTCTCGCCTGCTTGGGCTGGAGCCTCATCAGCCGGCGGATAGACTCAGAGGTGCGCCCCCGTGTAACCGCTTCCAGATACCTACCCAGGATGATAAAAGCGGTGAGCAGGGCAGCCGCCTCATAAAAGGTAACATCTCTACCGCCGAAACCGGCATCGGGCCAGAAGGTATTTATAACAGCAATAAGGTAGGCGGCACCAATACCAGTAGCGTAGAGAAGGTTCATATCAGTAACCCCCCGGCGCAATCCATTCCAGCTATGGACAAAAAATTGCCGGCCGGGACCTAAAACGATGGGCGTAGTCAAGAAAAAGAGGACAATCTTGTTGTTTAGCCAGGACGGGATAAAATTTGGGAATATCCAGTAAGGCTGAAACATACCTATCATCACCAGAGTGCCCAGAGTTCCAGCAAAAATAAGGTTAATAAATTGGCGGCGAATCTCTCGCTGGCGGACTTCCCGTTCCCGGTCTAAGGACTCCTGCCCTTCCACCTTATCGGCAACCCCGTAGCCAATATCCCGGACGGCTTTTTTTATCTCGGCCAGGGAGGTAATATCGGAAGCATATTCAACTTGAGCAGTCTCCGTAGCCAGGTTCACTACTACCTTACCCACCCCGGGCAGGTCGCCAATGGCTTTCTCATTGTTAGCCACGCAGGAAGCACAGGTCATACCGGTTATTTTAAAGCGGGCAGTATCCAGCACCACTTCATAGCCGATATCGGCGACAGCTTTCCTCATCTCCGCCAGTGTTACTCGGCTGGGGTTATACTCCACTGCCGCCTTGCCCGTAGCCAGGTTAACCACCACATTCTCCACCCCCGGCAGCCCCTTCAGAGCTTCTTCGTTGTGAACTACGCAGGAAGCACAAGTCATACCGGCAATCTGAAGGGCTATCTTCTTGATGTGCTTGGTTTCAGTAACCATACTCGCTAACCTCCTCTTCTGCCTCATCAGGCCAGGTTTCACCTGGCAACCAAGAGCTTGTTAGCCCCTGGTTTCGGCATATGTATTTATTGAGTGAAACAATAGATAAAGACTACCGGTTATCTTTAACCACCACCTATTGGGTGGCCACCGTGTCCGGCCATTGTCTGCCCGGTGCCTTTGATGTATTTAGCCGGGTTCTGGTCGAAAGCTCTCTTACAACCTGGGGCGCAGAAGTAATAGGTCTTACCCATATACTCCGACTTGCCGGCGGGTCTCTGCTCATTCACATCCATACCACAAACCAAATCTTTAGCCATCCTTATCACCTCCTTTCTTATTCGTCTCTTATGGGCATCTCTCTAAACAGATTTCTGTATCCCATCAGGATACAGCACATAACCTAATGCCGTAAAACCATTGACAATTGCTTCAGGTCATCTTCCTCAGGAAGGCCAACCAGAACCACTTTCTCATCGACAACAAGAGAAGGAACAGCTCGCACTCCGTATTGTGCAGCTAAAGCACAGCAACTACCGTCTTTACATTCTGATTGCCGATGCACTTCAATCTCAATATCAGGGAAGCTTTGAGTAAGCATGTTAAGCGTCCTTTCACACAGCTTGCACTCCGCACTAAAAAACTCAACCTTCATTAACTGACACCTCCTTTCTTATTAGTTTGGATTAGCTCTTGTTCTAATATCATTCTAATAACATATCGGACTTAGCGTTTCATTGCCTCCCGTATTGTCCCCATTAGCTCCTTAATGTGAGCCGAACCATGTTGCTCCCGAATGGCATCAGCCACACAGCCTTCAATATGACTTTCCAGAATAAGCATTGAGACCTCATCAGCCGCCCTGGAGAGGGCAGTCAACTGCTGCACAATATCGATACAATAGCGGTCATCTTCAATCATGCGCTGAATACCTTTAGACTGTCCTTCGATTTTCTTCATCCTGGCAATAAGAGAAGGCTTCTCCTCGGTGTATTGGTATTGTTTTACCGTTACCGATGTTCTATCCATTTTTACTTCCTCCCGTGTAAGCACATGATTAAATGAACTGTAATCATTATACCCTATACTACCATTGGGTATAAACCAAGTCAAGCCTTTTCCACCATCGGTAGTCTTTTGATATTAAAAATCCATTTACAGGCCCAGGTCTTCGGCGATTCCCTGCATTGCTTTCAGCCCCAGCTTAATAAACTCATCAAGCTCAATCCCTAGTGCACTACAGCTGGCAATCTGCTCTCTACTGGCACCGGCCGCAAAACTCTTTTCCTTAAACCTTTTCTGGACAGACTTAGCCTCAACGCCAACCAACTTTTTATCGGGCCGCACCAGGGCAGCCGCCGTAATTAATCCCGTCAGTGGGTCAACACAAAATAGAGCTTTATCTAGCTTTGTCTCCAGAGGAATAGCATGAGCTCCATTGTGGCACAGAATCGCCTGCACCATCGCTTCACTACCACCCATCTCCCTGACCAGGTCAGCCCCTAGACGGCTATGCATTTTCATATCTCCCTCGGTAAGTTCCACATCAATATCGTGCAGGAGGCCAGTAAGTGCCCATTCCTCTTCATCCTCGCCAAACTGTCTGGCCAAAGCCCGCATAACTGCTTCCGCAGCCAGCATATGCTTCACCAGATTTTCATTCTCAATATTTTCTCTAACAGATTCAAGGGCTTCTTCTCGAGTCACTTCTCCCTCCTTGCCAGTAGATTCAGGCGAAAATCAAA
>JACQOL010000046.1 GCA_016202555.1 Chloroflexota bacterium
GATGGGGCACTTAGCCAAAGGGTGAAACGACTAATCGCTCTGGCAGCAGGACTTCAGGCAGGATGCACCCGCTGCATACAAGGACAGACTAAAGACGCCCTTACTGCCGGAGCCACCAAAGAAGAAATCCTGGAAACCATGGCGGTGGCTGTTGTCATGGGTGGTACCGCCGTTAGTGCTGAAACATGGCGGGTGGTAAAGGTGCTGGAAGAGCTTGGTCATAGGGTGGGGTAGTCGCTCTAACACTTTCGGCTGATGCCATGTATAAATATAAAGTGATAAAACTTAAAGGATAACAAAGGAGAAATTACTATGAAATGGGTTACCCGTTCGCATGTTCACGTTGACCGCGTCGCCTGTCCCTGGCTTATCCGGCGATTTGTAGATAACGAAGCACAGTTCCTGTTAGTTCCATCAAGCCAGGTAAAAAAAGTGGCTGATGAGACCGGTGCTATTCCTTTCGATGTACCGGAAGTCGAGTTAGGGCACCACGAGAACCACTGTTCGTTCGAGTCAATCATGCTGAAATACGGACTAAAAGACCCTGCGCTCGAGCGATTGGCTAAGATTGTGCACGCTGCCGATGTCGCTCAGGACATTAACAATGACCCGATAGGGCGCGGACTGGACGCTATAGCCGTCGGTTATGGTTTGCGCTATCCTGATGATGAGGAGAACTTAGCCAATCAGTTTGAAGTGTACGACGCGCTGTATGCCTGGTGCCGTCTCCAAGTAGCCAGGGGTTAGTTATCAATCATATAGGAAAGCTACAAGCATTAGTTTGAGACCTCGGCTTGCGGCTACGGAAACATCATTGAAAAGACCATAACCGGCGAGTCTTTTCTGGAATGCCGGGGAGTTCTAGGTATCGTCCCCTTAGCTGGAGCTGAGGGGATTCGAACCGTTATGCAAAACTTAAGGTTTTGGAAAAAGTTTTACCTTCTATCATGCACGGCTCGCCTAAAGGACTCAAGCTACGCTTTGATCTGTTTTGGGCTAAAATAGCCGATACTATGTCTTGGTCATTTGACGAACATGCCTGGATATAATAAGCTTATACGGCTGATTGCGGACAAGATACGAGTAGTTCCTGCAATGCCGGAATAAGTTGTTTTTTCTCTAATGAAAGTTCGGGAACTGTCCAGGGTGGCCAGCCAGCTAAGGTAATAAGATTAACTAAACCCCACCAGTAGTTCGTAACGATTCACCCCCTTGTCTACATTCCTCCAATCCGCCTAACCGCGTATGTTATAAGCACCTTTAGGGATGCCTTTTGACTTCTGCCCGGTTTCCCTATAAACTAGCTCTATACTGATAGGCATCAGTAATTTAATGAGGAGGTAGCAAAAGATGTACATTAAGGTCCTAAAATTCCCCGTCATCAGTGCAGTTATCATCGGTCTGCTCCACCTGATATCAGAAGCCATATTCCCTGACTTGAAAGGGGTTTTCCAACCAGCTGTTGTGGCAACGGTGCTAGTGCCTCTTGGTATTTGGGTCGGTTATAAAGCGGTTCAATTTGGCGGAAACTACGGTAGCGTGATTGTGGTCGGTCTGATATTGGGCATTCTGCCTCTGTTCCTACAGATTGTGGGCTTCGGCTTGCTGCTGGGCAGGGGTATGACCGCAGGTGTGCTGGGTGGCATATTCGGCTTCGATATGGTCCTTTTCAGTTCGCTCATTGGGGGCGGATTTGCCCTGAGTAAATAACGCGGTTGGCCCGATAGTCTTTATGAAAGTTACTCTCTAGGCACGGGTTCCAGATATCGTCCTGCAAGCATAAAGGAGGTGGATGGAACCTAGTGTTAATGTGTCCGTTTACGCGTGTGAATCGCTATGGCTGGTGCTGGTAGGCTAATTTCTTGAGCAGCCCTAGTAATCTGGGTACTAAATCAGGTCTCAAAAAGTTCGATATGTGTCCCGGGTGCCCAGCCAAAAAATAAAAGCATTCCCCGATAGCTCAACGGTAGAGCGGGCGGCTGTTAACCGCTAGGTTCTAGGTTCGAATCCTAGTCGGGGAGCCAGGTCTTTTCCCGGGCACTCGTCGTTACTCTTCTAACATCCAATACCTGAAACGACAGTCTCAAGCAAATCAATTTTATTCTGTTGCTTTATCTTACGCCTTTGCCTCAGGCTGGGAAGGTGTCGCTCCTTTCCAGGATAAGACCCGTTGTAGACCTTCCTTGGCTCGCTGGTTGTCAGGCTCAATCTCGAGGGCCAGCTCATATTGCTTGCGGGCGTGGAAGAGCCGTGGTGGGTCAAGCCAGAGCAATGCCTCAGCCAGGTCGCAGTGGCTATCCACAATCTTGTCTCGGCTGGCTTCAATAAGCTCCTCGTGGCGCCGTAGTGCTAGCATCTGGTGTTTCATACGCTCATAGCAAAACAGCGCTGAACCTGCTGCCAGAACTAAAGGCACTAGCATTGCCCAGAGAAATGCCGGCAGAAGGTCCAGCCATTCACCGAACATTATGAAGCCGCTGTACCAGCCCAGAGTTAAATATATCACTAGTAAAGGACCCCGAAAACCGCCGAGGAGCCGGCTGGTATAGTTCCACCATCCAATGGGCGGCTGGGCAAGCAGACTGGCCGGGAATATACCCCGCTGCACCAGCCCTAAGCCCCTGGTAAACTGACCGATGAGCACAAAGGTTACCCAGTAGTCACCGGCATTAGCGATTATGGTGTGGGCTCCCCCTACCGCCAGAGCCAATGACAGAAGCCCGATGGCAAGCGCCTCATGATTTTGACCCGCTAACCTTTCCGCTAAAACGTGCTCAGCAAAAAGAGCCAGCGACAGAACGGCAACGATGGTAAAGGTGGTTAAAGCCATCCTGTCCAGATGATGTGCCCGCTCAAACTGCACCTTGTATGCCTCGGTAATGGAGTAACTATCTTGTCCTTCCGATGCCATATTGACCTCCTGCGAGGGGGATTCCTTTACATCGCGACTACTGGTAGCTTCGCCATCTTTATTCCGTAGGATATTATACTGCTACAGTCAAGCGATTGCCAGCGCCAGTGCTGTGGTTGATATGATTAGGGAGTTTTAAGTAACAGAGAGGGATAAAAGACGACAAACACCAGCACCACGATTACCGCTGCCAGCAGGGCGCCAGTGGCTGCCTGAGCCAGTGTGTGATGCTTTAATTCTACTCTTGCCCAAGCCATCAGTGGGACGAACACCACAGTTACTGCCGCTTTTCCGCCGTAGAGCATTACCAATAGTGTTACCGTACTGGCGACAAAGGCAGTATGAATGCTTACTTTCCACCACAAGTTTATTACTGTGAAAATGGCAACAGTTGCCAATCCGGTGGTAAAGGCAGCGACCAGCACTGGCGGAGCCTCAAGATAATGGAGGATAACATCACTGATGATAGCGCAAAGACCAGCCAGCAGGTAAATTCTGGTCCTTTGCTCACGGGTATTGATAAAGACCGCATCCAGCTTGCCATTCCGTACCATATAAAGAATAACCAGTAAAACGGGCAATATGCTCATCAGCGACGAAATAAGCGTCCATTTAAGGGCATCAAGCCGACTGGATGCCGCGGTGAATGAAAGCAACAGGATTAAAACCAAGCTCATCGAGAAAGGACTCAGGATATTAGAGATGAGGTCAGCGAGTCGATTTCTCGTTTCAGCTTGTCTTTCCGAATCCAGGTCAGCAATTTGTCTTCTCATCTTCGTTTGTCTTTCTCCAGAGTGACCACCGGGTCGACCAGAACTAAGCCTACCCTTATATTAACCGATTGTAGCTATTTTTACCAGTTGGCTTCTCAAATCTTCTTCAAGGTGAGGTTAATAAACAGCTTCAATGCCCTACTTGATTTTAGCTGGTGGCTCATTGTATCCTTTATTAGGATTATGACAGAAAAAGAATCCAGCCGGTTAGCCGCTGAACTAGATAAAGTGTCTTTTAGCTATAAGATAAAGGTGCTTGACAAGCTGTCGCTGCAGGTGCCTACCGGCATCAGCTTCGGGTTGCTCGGACCTAACGGTGCCGGGAAAACCACTCTTATCCGGCTCTTAGTTAACCTCCTTAAACCTGAATCGGGCAGTGTCCGGATATTAGGCGAGACACTCTCCAATAAGACAGCTCGTTTTATTGGTTATATGCCGCAGCTTCATTCTCTTTACACTGAGCTATCTATTATACAGAATGTGGACTTCTTTGCCAAGATTTACCGAATGACCAATAAAGCCGAACGTACTCAACATGTGGAAGAGACGATTAAGCTGGTTGACCTGTGGGCACGCCGTAATGATGTCGTTGCCAATTTGAGTGGCGGGATGAGGCAAAGGGTTAGCCTGGCTTGTGCCATCGTTCATCACCCACCCCTGCTTTTACTTGACGAGCCGACGGTTGGTCTTGACCCTGAGCTGAGAGTTACTTTCTGGGAGCACTTTAAGACACTAACCAAACAGGGCGTTACCATTATTGTCTCCAGCCATACGATGGATGATGCTGTCCACTGCGACCGCCTTGCCTTGATGCGTGAGGGTAAGGTTATTGCCCAGGGAACTCCCGGCGAGCTACAGCGAGCTACCGGGCAAGCCGGGGCTACTTTAGAAGATGCCTTTCTCTACTTTATCCGCCGTAAGGAGCAATGATGCCTGACCAAGCATTTACTATTGCCAACCGGGTTATCCACCAGCTACTACGAGACCGTCGGACAATGGCGATGATGATGATGGTGCCGCTGGTGGTAATGACCCTTATTGGTTTGAGCTTTCCCCAGGGTAAAATGCTGGATTATATCGCCCCGGCACTACTGGCAACACTGGCTCTATTTTTCAGTTTTTTGCTGACCGGGATTAGCTTCCTCAGGGAGCGCTCTCAAGGCACCATGGAACGCCTGATGGCGTCACCAGTATCGCGTCTGGATATCGTGATTGGCTACCTCTTCGGCTTTTTTATCTTTGCCCTGACCCAGACCTTAATTATATTGCTGTTCACTATTTATGTGCTGGATGTTCACTACTCCGGTGCGCTATGGCAAATTTTCGTCTTTCAGATTGTGGTGATAACGGCTGCGGTTAACCTGGGTATTTTCATATCAACCTTTGCCCGTAATGAGTTCCAGATGGTTCAATTCATCCCGTTAATTATCATCCCGCAGATATTTCTTTCCGGAGTTCTCTGGCCGGTGGAGCAAATGCCAAATTATCTGCAGTGGTTATCAGTAATACTACCCCTGACCTATGCCGTAGACGGGCTGCGGAACATCATGCTCGCCAGTAAGAGCTTACTGGATGTCGGTTTTGACCTATTAGTGCTTATTGGCTTTGCCATTATCATATCAATCCTGGCGGCGATTACCCTGAGAAAGGGAGCTGCTGGTTGAGCCGGAAATATTCCTTAAAGTGATATAATGTTATAAAACATAGTGAGACGAACTATTTATGCTTAAAGGTATTTTGCGTTTCTTGAGATTAAGA
>JACQOL010000043.1 GCA_016202555.1 Chloroflexota bacterium
TAAAGACCATGCCGTAGGTTTCTACCATATGCTGGTGCCGAAGCGGAGTACTAAAGGAAATACTGCCTACTGAGTAGGACTTACCTTCGACTAAAACCTCAATCCCCTCCAGACGCTCTCTGAGGTAGGAGAAGATAACCGGCTCAGTCTCCAGGGCATCGGCCGGGGCAAAGAACCAACCGTGTCGTTTGGCTTTGCCCTGTGTCATCGCCTCAACCATAACATTGACATCGCCGGAGTGGTCAAGGTGGCGGTGCGATAGTATGATAGCGCTGAGCTTGGCTGCTTTAAGCTTCCTCCTAGTGGAGTGAATGATACAACCCGGACCGGGGTCAATCAGTATTTCGGTGCCACTCAGGTTCAGCCATAAGCCACCGGAGGCTAGAAGCTGGCTGGTCATCATGAAACGGGCACCGCCGGTGCCCAGAAAAGTTATGCTATCGCTTAACGATTTATCTTCTTTCATGGCTAGTGTAAATATAGAGGATTAGCCTGTTTTTTACAATCAGTGTTTAACTCTTTTGACGGCTGAGGGGTAGATGACTAAAATAGCAGGGGTAGCCACCAGGTAAGGAGAATAATATGAAACAAATTTGGGCATCATGGCGTATGGAGTATATTGAGCAAGAGAAAGAGGAAGGGTGTTTTTTATGTCAGAAGCCGGGACAAGATAACGATACGGCAAACTATATCCTGTACCGTGGAGAGAAGAACTATGTCATTATGAACGCCTATCCCTATACTCCGGGGCACCTGCTGGTCGCTCCCTACCGGCACTTAGCCAGTCTGGAGGACTTGACCGCTGCCGAACGTCACGAGCACTTTGACATCGTGAGCCGGAGCATCAAGGTTTTAAGGCAGGCCTTTAGCCCGGCTGGTTTTAATCTAGGGGTAAATATCGGGAAGGTGGCTGGAGCTGGCATTGAAGGACATGTCCATACCCATATCGTACCCCGCTGGCTGGGGGATACTAACTTTATGACGGTAATTGCCGATGTCCGGGTATTACCTGAAGCCCTGGCGGAAACTTACCACAAGCTAAAAGGGCAATTCTAATTGCGAACAAACTGGTGCCCCCAAGGGGATTCGAACCCCTGTCTACACCGTGAAAGGGTGCCGTCCTGGGCCTCTAGACGATGGGGGCAGACAGGTTAAGTATAGCAGAGACACTTTCAGCCGACAACATCCCCTGGACATCGGCTTGGCATTCCTATTTTGGGAATGTGCTACAATACCCGGGAGACAAAGATGACTAGTCAAACTGATAATAGTAAACAAGCCAGCGTTGAGAAGAAGGCAGGGCTAAAGCCGAAAATTGTCCCCACATTAATGCTACTCTTGATGATAGCGATTAGTGTTGGGTTATTCCTCTACCGGGACAAGGTGGCTGAGCTAGGTGGTTACGGATACCTGAGTGCCTTTATTATCTGTCTGGTCGGTAATGCCAGTGTCATCTTACCCGTTCCTGGTATTCTGCTCTTTTTCCCGCTGGTGACTACTTTTAACCCCGTTTTATTGGGGCTGGTCGGTGCCACCGGGGGGACGATTGGTGAGGTAACTGGCTATATGGCAGGCTATAGTGGGCGTGTGATGATACAGAATGTTCGAATGTTCGATAGAATGAATGGCTGGATGAAGAAACAGGGAGTTCTGGTAATCTTTCTTTTTGCAGCAGTCCCATTTTTGCTTGTTGATATCGCTGGTCTGGTGGCTGGTACCACTCGCTACCCTCTCTGGAAGTTCTTGCTGGTAGTCTGGGTTGGTAAGAGTTTAAAATACATCATTTTACTGATGGCGGCGGCTTTGGGGTGGGCAACGGTGGTGCATTATTTTGCTGGCTAGTCCCGGCGCCTTTTATAATGGTCAGGGCAGATGGCACCACCCGGAAAGAGGCGGGACATTCCCCAAGGAGTTCTCCGTCAGCCTCGACGAGGAGTCGCTCGGGAGATTGGATGGTAATACTGGTCGCCTTTTCTACCCTGATTTGAGGGTGCTCTACAAGGTTCTCTCGATAGAGCCTTGGCCATATCTTGAGCAGTTCCAATTTGTCAATATCACCAACAATCACCACATCCAGTAAACCGTCATCCACTCTGGCCTGGGGGGCTAGATACATCCCGTCGGCAAAGTAAGCCCCGTTAGCCACTACCATTGTGCCGAGGCGAATATGCTCAACCTTACTTTCCAGGCATAAGGTAACACCCTGGTTGCGGTAGTTGAGTGCTGAGTGCAGGCCTCCCACGGCATAAAGGGCATAGTTGATGGTTTTACCCAGGCGGTTGGGCAGGCGTTTTCTGGCATCGACGACGGCTGCCCCGAAGCCGACATCAGCTTGATTCACAAAAAAGCGCTGTAAAGATTTTCCCCGGCTCTGGTATTCAACAAGACCAACATCAATCAAGAAGCTGCGCTGGCTGGTTAAGAGGGAGCAGGAGCTGGCATAATCCTGTGGAATGCCCAGGGAGCGGGCGAAGTTACAGGCGGTGCCGGCGCTGATAATACCCAGGATTACCTTACTTGAAGCGGTAGAACGTAAAATACCGTTGGCGACCTCGTTGACCGTGCCGTCACCGCCCACGGCGATAAGGTGACTATAGCCGGCCTCGGCTGATGTCTGGGCTAGCTCGATGGCGTGGCCGTTACCTTCGGTATATTCATAGTCAAACGACAAGCCGATGTCGTGCAACCGCCGGCTAATCTGCGACCATTCTCGATGGGCTGCATAGCCCCCTGCCGCCGGATTAACAATTACCTTGGCATGCAGTACTGACA
>JACQOL010000049.1 GCA_016202555.1 Chloroflexota bacterium
ATAGCGATAATAACATCAGCGGTATCAACTGCCATATTAGCGTAAGCCATACCATGCATTCCCAGCATACCGAAACTCAGGGCATGACTCTCCGGAAAGCAGCCGATGCCGAGTAAAGTAGTAATTACCGGTATTTGGGCTTTCTCGGCTAATTCCTTTAGCTCAGCATAAGCTCCGGAGATAGCTACTCCCCGGCCAGCGATAATAGCCGGTTGCCGGGCTTCATTGATAAGTTTGGCAGCTTTCTTAATCTGTGCCGGGTGCCCCTGTAGCGTTGGCTTATAACCGGACAGGTTAACCCGGCTCGGATAATGAAATTCTGTCTCTTCACTAAACACATCTTTCGGTATGTCAATAAGCACCGGACCGGGTCGCCCGCTCCTGGCTAGGTAAAACGCTTCCTTAATTATCCTGGCCAGTGAGCTGGTCTCAAGGACAAGGTAGTTATGCTTGGTAATCGGTAGCGTAATACCGGTAATATCTACCTCCTGGAAGGCATCTTTACCAATAAAGGGCCGGGCTACCTGACCGGTAATGGCAACCATCGGCGAGGAATCAAGGTAAGCATCAGCAATACCGGTCACCAGGTTAGTCGCCCCCGGGCCAGAGGTGGCAAAACATACCCCGACCTTTCCGGTAGCCCGGGCGTAGCCTTCGGCAGCGTGGGCTGCCCCCTGTTCATGGCGCACCAGGATATGACGGAGCTGAGGGTATTGAGGCAGGGTATCATACAACGGTAAAATAGCCCCACCCAGAATACCAAAGATAACCTCTACCCCTTCTTTTAGTAGACTCTCACAAACGATTTGACCACCCGTCATCTTCATAATTAATTCTTTTACTCCCTGAACACCGCCCCGGTGCTGGCGGAAGATACCTTTTCTGCATAGCGTTTGAGATAACCTGTTTTTACTCTCGGCTCAAAATCGGCTAGTTTTACCAGCCGGGCGGCAATTTCTTTATCACTAAGCTCTACCTCAAGCTTAGCGTTTGGAATATCAATCTTGATGATATCCCCATCTTTCAGGACAGCGATAGTCCCCCGGCTGGCAGCCTCAGGGGAGACATGCCCGATAGCCGCCCCCCGGGTTGCCCCGGAAAAACGTCCGTCAGTTATCAGGGCGACTCCTTTATCCATACCCATACCGCTGAGCAAGGAGGTGGGGGTGAGCATCTCCCTCATCCCGGGACCACCTTTTGGTCCTTCGTAACGGATAACGAGCACTTCACCAGCTTTGATACGGCGACCCATTATGGCTTTTGTAGCTTCTTCTTCAGAATCAAAGACTTTAGCCGGTCCCTGATGAACCATCATCTCCGGAGCTACAGCGGCACTCTTAACGACTCCCCCCTCTGGCGCCAGGTTACCGAAAAGGATAGTAATACCTCCGGTAGGTGAATAAGACTTAGCCCGGGAACGGATAACGTCTCGGTCGGTAACCCGCCTCCCGGCAATAACCTCAGCCACTGATTTACCCGATACTGTTTGTGCTTCCAGCTTTAATAATCCTTTTAATTCCTTCATCACAGCGGCGATACCCCCCGCCCGGTCTAAATCCTCAAGGTGATAATCACCAGCCGGCCTTAGTTTACAGAGCTGAGGGGTAGACTGGCTTATCTTATTCAGACTTTTCAGAGGAAAGGGAACCTTTGCCTCATGAGCGATTGCCATCAGGTGGAGAACCGAGTTAGTGCTGCCACCTAATGCCATATCAACAGTAAAAGCATTATGAAGCGAGTCCTTGTTGATGATGTCTCGTGGGCGGATATTTTTAGCCAGTAGCTGCATAATTTGCTCCCCGGCTTGTCTGGCTAACTGCCGCCGCCGAGCATCGACAGCCGGAATAGTACCGTTACCGGGTAATCCCATACCCAAAGCTTCGGTCAAACAGTTCATCGTATTGGCGGTGAACATACCGGCACAGCTACCACAACCGGGACAGGCAACACTCTCCAGCTCTGCCAGCTCTTGCTCAGTCATTTGCCCACTGGCGACCTTACCGACAGCTTCAAAGACAGAGCTGAGGTCAACTTCACTAAACCCATCCCCGTTCGGTAGCCTCCCTTTCAGCATCGGGCCACCGCTGATAAAGATGGACGGTAGATTCAGCCTGACCGCTGCCATCAACATCCCGGGGATTATTTTGTCACAGTTAGGAATGAAGACCAGAGCATCAAAAGCATGCGCCTCAGCCACTATCTCTACTGAATCAGCGATTAGTTCACGGCTGGGCAGGCTATATTTCATACCAGCGTGATTCATAGCGATGCCATCACAGACGGCAATGGTATTGACCTCAAAGGGGACACCCCCGCCACTCCGTATCCCGCTCTTCACCGCCTCAGCAATCTCTTGCAGGTGCATGTGCCCGGGCACAATCTCGCTGAAGCTGTTGATAATGCCAATGAAAGGCTTATCCATTTCAGCCGGCCTGCAGCCCAGGGCGCTTAATAAAGCCCGATGTCCCGCACGTTCTATTCCTTTTTTAATAGCATCGCTTTTCATATCTTTCTCTTCTCTTTTAGCGTTTCAGGTTAAACAAAAATGACTTCCCTGTGGGTACGGTCTCTTGTCCTGTGGAGACGACCCACCGGCCGAATTATGTATAGATAACAAGTACCAGGATATTATTTTGCTTGGTCATTGTCTTGATAGAGTATCATAATTTATATTTACTGTCAAATGGAGTGAAAATACGGTAGTGTATCATTTTGAATTCGGGTCTTCAGTTAAATGGAATCCCTTCTTCTTCGCTCTTTTGTGATATATTTGGCGTATTACTTCGCCCATCCTTTCAAACTCCACATCGGTAAAGACATCACTTTTAGCGTTATTGCAGGCATAACAAGCATGGGCTAAATTGCCTTCGTCATCATTGTTTTTATCTCCATCTTTATGGTCTATTTCCAAATGATGACCCCTCGTCCCAGGTTTATTTTCTCCATGCCGGAATCCAAGCTTCAATGTTTCTTTATTTCTTGCCCATACGTTTAGAAAATCCTGTTGCTCAATTCCACAATATTGGCAGAAATGCTTATTCCCGTCCCGTAGGCTATTCCACAGTCGTAGTTCATTTTTGGCTTTCATGTGCTCTTTTTACTCTCTTCCACTGGTCACACCATTCTACCACATTAGTTAACTAGCTTTACGATTTCATCAATAGTTCAGATGTGAGCCATTAGACCAGCAGTCCGGGCGTTCTAGGATATGGTTAGCTAAATATTTATGAGGGGCGTCAGATTTCCATTGCCTTTATCTCGTCCACCCGGCGCTGGTGGCGGCCCCCCTCAAATTTACAGGTAAGAAAAGCCTCAACAATTTCAGGCAGGTCCTTGGGCGTTTCTTCTCCAGCCAAACAGAGAATGTTGGCATCATTATGCTGACGAGACCGGCAGGCGCTGAAAACAGAATAGCTCAGGGCGGCTCTTATTCCCTTCACTTTATTGGCCGCAATACACATACCAATACCGGTGCCGCATATCAGGATACCTCTTTCAAAATTACCTTTAGCAACTGCCTGAGCTACTTTTTGGGCAATATCAGGGTAATCCACCGACTTATCAGTATAAGTGCCAAAGTCTTCATAGCTATGCCCGGCATCGGTAATCAGCTTCATGACCTCTTGCTTCAGTTTTAGCCCCTGGTGGTCACTACCAATAGCAATACGCATTATCCAGCCTCCCTTACCGATAAGACATTCCCACATACTTTCTCAATCGCTTCTTTTGATATGGCGCCTTCCCGTAGCACTACAGGTATCGCTCCGGTGACATCAACTATGGTCGATTCTTTACCCCCGGAGCATCGCCCGCCATCAAAAATTAAATCTACTTTATCGCCAAGCTGAGTATAGACCTCATCAGCCGTTAGCGGACTCAGCTGACCGCTGAGATTAGCACTGGTGCCAATAATAGGAGTTCCTAAACCCTCAATCAGAGCAATAGGAACGGGATGAGCCGGAATACGGATGGCGATGGTGCTACCGCCAGCGGTTAGGAAATCAGGAACCGAAGCGGATTTAGTCAAAACCAGGGTCAGAGCACCGGGCAGGAAGTGGTAGATAAGACACCAGGCAATCGGCGGCACCGGGTCAGCCACCATCGTTATCTGTGATACATTAGCGAGCAATAAAGGGAGGGGCATATTCCGGGGTCGTTTCTTTACCTCGTAAATCCTCTCCACAGCTTGCTGAAAGCCAGCACCAGCCCCCAGACCGTAAACAGTATCGGTGGGAAAGGCAACTATTCCGCCCTGCTTAAGAATAGCAATGCCCCTCTCAATCTGTTGTTGAATTTCTAAAGCAGACATTACCAACATTAAGTTTTGTCTCACCTGCCGTTATTCACTTGACGATAGTATAGCACAATGATAATCTTTGATAAATGGATTTATCAGAAAACAAGGCTGAAGAAACGGCAAAGACCAATCGCCGGATAAAGACCAGCGGCGATATCGAGGTCTCTACTTATCTGGAGATTGCCAAGGAGATAGGCGGTGAGCGGCCGGCGGCTGCCAGGGAGGTGGTGGGTAGTGAGGAACGGCAGGCGATAGTTGTCATTGACTTCGGCTCACAGTACAGTATGCTCATCACCCGGCGAATACGAGAGTGCCAGGTGTACTGTGAGATGGTATCTTACGATGCCCCCTGGGAAAAGATAGCCCCACTCAAGCCCAAGGGTTTTATCCTCTCCGGCGGACCAGCCAGTGTTTATCAACCGGGAGCTCCTCTGGCTCCGGCTTATATTTATGAAAGCCACCTGCCGGTACTGGGTATCTGCTATGGCATGCAGGTTATTACCAAGCAATTAGGGGGACGAGTGGCTCCGGGAGCGAAGCAGGAATATGGTCATGCCATTCTCCACCTGAGCGATGTCAATTCACCCCTCTTTGCTGGTTTGGAAGACTCCTCCCCGGTTTGGATGAGCCATGGCGATAGAATTGAAGAGATGCCACCTGGTTTTACTGCCCTGGCTTATACTGAGAATTCACCGGTGGCAGTTATGGGCAACGACCAGGGAATATTTGGTCTCCAGTTCCATCCTGAGGTCGCCCATACCCCGCAGGGTAAAACTATCCTGGAAAACTTCGTCTACCGAATCTGTGGCTGCCAGGGCAACTGGACAATGGGCAATTTCATCACTGAAAGCCTGTCCAGAATCAAAGAGCAGGTTGGTAGTGGTAAAGTCATCTGTGCTCTCTCGGGAGGGGTGGATTCAGCGGTGGTGGCGACCCTCATCTATCGGGCGATTGGCGACCAGCTTACCTGCATCTATGTCAATAATGGACTGCTCCGCCGCGAAGAAGTCGAGAGGACATTTAAGGTCTTCCGCGAGAACCTGGGGATGAAGATTGTTTATGTTGATGCCACAGAAAGATTCCTTGACCGATTAAAGGGAGTTGTTGACCCGGAGGTAAAACGCAAAGTTATCGGTGAGGAATTCATTAAGGTATTTGAGGAAGAAGCTAACAAAATCGGCCGGGTTGACTTTCTGGCTCAGGGGACTCTCTACCCGGATGTTATTGAGAGTGCTTCATCAGGGAGCACTGCCTCCGCCAAGATAAAAACCCACCATAATGTTGGTGGACTGCCGGCAAAGATGAAGCTTCAGTTGATTGAACCTCTGCGCTATCTGTTTAAGGACGAGGTGCGCCAGGTGGGGTCGGAACTGGGTATGCCCGAAGAAATGGTCTGGCGGCAGCCCTTCCCCGGTCCGGGGCTGGCGATTCGCATTATCGGTGAGGTTACCGCCGAAAAACTGGAAATACTGCGCTCGGCTGATTTCATTATGATGAACGAGATTAAAAAAGCCCAGCTCTACCGGCAGGTGTGGCAGAGCTTCGCCGTGCTTACCGATGTCAAAAGCGTGGGTGTGATGGGCGATTACCGCACTTATAGCTATCTGCTGGCCCTGCGGGCTGTCACCAGCGAGGATGCCATGACGGCCGACTGGGCACGCCTGCCCTATGACTTTCTGGCCCGGGTTTCCAGCCGTATCGTCAACGAAGTCCCCGGCGTCAACCGCGTCGTCTACGACATCACCTCCAAACCCCCCTCTACTATTGAATGGGAGTAGAGCAAAAACAATGCTAGCTAACAGTATTTTAAGGATAATAAACATCCCTATAACTTTCCTTCTCTTCATTCCAGAAATAATCACGACTTTCTTTCTCGGGCTTCTTATTGCTATCCCCCCAATCGGACTAGTTTATGTGTTGATCATGAACTTAATCTGGCTTCCCCTCTACGGACTTATCTTTGGCATCAGTTGGTTAAATAAGAAGGTGCCTTTTCTGGGAATCCCCTTATCATTTATAGGGATACCTATTGTTACCATCTTGAATGCATTCTTACAAATTATGCCTAATCCCGAAAAGCAAGACAAGTATAACAAGGCAACCATTTGTATGGAGTTCCCCTTTTCAATGCCTTCGCAACTGGTGGGTAAACTAATGGAAGGCTAGTCCATTCGGTAGTTTGAAGGGGTGAAACCCTTCTAATTTGTCATTGCGAGGAGGCGTAGCCGACGTGGCAATCTGGGAGGGGAGGTTGTTGCCTCTCCCCACCACACAGATTGCTTCGCCTCCCGACAAAGTCGGGATGGTCTCGCAATGACATAGTGGCGACCGCCTCTGTCGGAATGGTCTCGAAATAACACAAGAGGTAGAAAGCTTGTCAAAGTGGAAAAACAATATTATATCTACATTATGACCAACCACAAGAATTCCGTCCTTTACACCGGTGTCACCAATGATTTGCAAAGAAGGGTATACGAACATAAGAACAAACTGGTTAAAGGTTTCACAAAGAGATATAATCTGAACAGACTTGTCTATTACGAAATATGCAACGATATTGAGGGCGCTATCATCAGGGAGAAGCAAATCAAAGCTGGCTCAAGGCAGGATAAGACGAGCCTCATTGATGTTGCAAACAGGGACTGGCACGACCTGTATGATGAGCTATGAGTTACTTAACCCCACCACCCAGATTGCTTCGCCTCCCGACAAAGTCGGGATGGTCTCGCAATGACAGTAGAGATAATATTAGGCGGAATGCTTTTGTAGCGACACCAAAGGGAGGACAAACTGAAACTTCTTGTTATCGGGGGTGGGGCTAGAGAGCATACCCTGGTCTGGAAGCTCGCCCAAAGCCCTAAAGTTAACGAAATTTACGCGGCTCCGGGTAACGCCGGCACCGCCCGGATTGCCCATAACTTAAATATCAGCCCCACAGACATCCTGGGACTGGCTAAAATCGCCCAGGAAAAGCGTGTTGAGCTTATCGTCGTCGGGCCGGAAACACCCCTGGCTGAGGGCATTGTCGACCATTTTCAAACTATCGGTATCCCCATTTTCGGGCCAACCAAACAAGCTGCTCAGATAGAGTCAAGCAAGGCATTTGCTAAGAAACTAATGCAGAAGTATGCCATCCCCTGCGCCAAAAGTGCTACCTTTTCTGAGTATAATCAGGCAAAGGATTATGTCAAGCATCAAAAACCACCTGTCGTGGTGAAGGCGGATGGACTGGCGGCGGGCAAAGGGGTAATTGTTGCCACTTCCATTCCCCAAGCTCTGGAAGCGCTGGCTGGTATTATGGAGTCAAAAACACTGGGGGTGGCCGGGAACAAAGTAATTATTGAAGAGCATCTCTCCGGCAAGGAGATGAGTGCCTTCGCCTTTACCGATGGCAAAACAGTGGTGCCGATGGTATCCGCATGTGATTATAAAAGGGTGTATGACGGTGACCTGGGTCCTAACACCGGCGGTATGGGCAGCTACAGTCCGCCCCATTTTTATACTCCCGAATTAGGTAAAATAGTCAGCGAAACGATTATGGAGCCGACGGTACGGGCGATGGCTCAGGAAAAAAGACCTTACTGGGGCGTCCTCTATGGCGGGCTAATGATTACTGGTAAGGGAGTAAAAGCTCTGGAATTTAATGCCCGCTTTGGTGACCCCGAAACGCAGGTTATCCTACCTCGCCTCAAAACCGACCTGGTGGATATTATGCTGGCGGTAATCAATGGCAACCTTAATCAAATAAAAATGGAATGTAGTGATGAAGCCTGCGTTGGGGTGGTGATGGCTTCGGCTGGATATCCGGGGAGCTACAAAACGGGCTTCCCCATTACCGGCCTGGACAATCTGGATAAAGATATTCTGGTATTCCATGGCGGAACCAAAAGAGGCTCAGAGCCGGGTCAGGTATTAACTAATGGAGGACGGGTGCTGACGGTAGTGGCAATGGGTAAGACTATTGCCGAAGCCAGAGAAAAGGTTTATGCTAATATTTCACGGATTAAATTTGAAGGCTGCCATTATAGAAAGGATATTGCTCTAGTAGAATAACGGGGTGAGGTTGAAAAATGCCATTAGTAGGCGTAGTCATGGGTTCAAAATCAGATGCTGAAGCTTTACAGCCAACGCTGGATGTATTACAGGAACTGGGCATTGATTATGAGGTGTCGGTAATCTCGGCCCACCGCACCCCGGAGAAAGCCCGGCAGTATGGACAGTCGGCGCGCAGCCGGGGGATTGAGATTATTATCGCCGCCGCCGGGGGAGCTGCCCACCTACCTGGGGTGCTGGCAAGCTGGACTACCCTGCCAGTTATCGGCGTGCCCTTAGCCAGCAGCGAGCTAAAAGGGGTTGATGCCCTCTATTCTATCGTCCAGATGCCGGCTGGAATACCGGTCGCCAGCGTGGCAATCGGAACAGCCGGGGCAAAGAATGCTGCCTACCTGGCTGCCGAGATTCTGGGCTTAAAGTATGATAAAATACAAAGTGCATATGAGAAATACCGAAACGAGCTACGAAAATAGGACATGAAAAATAGCGAATTGTCATCCTTAGCGGAGCGAAGGATATCGGCTAGGGGAGACAGTAATTCTCCACCCAACCCCGAGATTCTTCAGTCGCTACTCTCCTTCAGAATGACATTTATGGTAAAAGTCGATAAGCAATCCCAAGGAGAAAATAAATGATTGAGCGCTATTCCAGGCCGCTAATGAAAAAAGTATGGTCGGATGAGAATAAATTTGATAAGTGGCTTGAGGTAGAGATTGCCGTCTGTGTCGCCTGGACGGAGTTAGGGGTTATCCCCAGAACAGCCTTGTCCCGGATAAAGCTAGCCCGGGTTAACCTGAAGCGGATGGCCGAGATTCTCAAGGAAACCCACCATGATATGACTGCCTTCCTTAATTCAGTTGCTGAGAGCCTGGGTAAAGAATCCCGCTTTGTTCACCTCGGGCTGACCTCCTCTGACGTTATGGATACCGCCCTCAGTTTACAGCTAGTTGAAGCCGCCGAGCTACTGACCCAGGATATTAAGGAGCTTACTGCGGTGCTGGCCGAAAAAGCAATAAAGTATAAATATACCCCGATGATTGGGCGCACCCACGGCGTCCACGCTGAGCCGATTTCTTTTGGCTTAAAGCTGGCACTATGGGTTGAGGAAATGCAGCGCAACCGAC
>JACQOL010000047.1 GCA_016202555.1 Chloroflexota bacterium
GCACTATAGTGCCTGTTGGCCAGGGCGCCGCTGGTCTTCGGCTGGAAGAAACGGTTGGGTAACTTATCGTCATCAGCGGTAAAGCCTTGCCGGATATTAAACAATCTTGCCATCGTTAAAGTTCTCTCGGCGACTGTTAACAATTCAACAATACCGGTCTTCCAACCGGTAACGGCCGCCAGGATACCAGTAACCTGTTCAAGGTCATAAGGGACGAAGTTACAAAGCAGCAAACAGTCGCGGATAATTCGGTCCTGTTGTACGTAGCGGAAGGCGGATACCTTCCGTGGGCTAAGGTCATCAGCGGGAAGAGGCTCCAGTATCCCCAGAAATTTATAACTATCCAATTGCGGTCCCAGGGTGGCAAACATGGTGTCATGAAGATTAGTACAATGGTCGGCACCGTGCGGATTAACCATATAACCTAACCCTAGGGCAGCTTTTAGCCGAGGCTCATGCATCCCTATTTCCAGTCCCTTAACCTGCATGGAAAACTCCATCGCCCCCTTACCCAATCTTTCGGCGGCCCGGGCTGTCCCGTCAGCCAGCAGGTCGCCAATACCTTCACGTTTAACAATCAGCTCAATGACTTTAAGCATGGCTTCACTGTTACCGAACTTAAGGTCAATACCACCGGTATCCTCTCTGGTAATAATATTGTTTTCAAAGCATTCCATCGCAAAAGCGATAACATCCCCTGTTGAAATCGTATCCAGAGAGTAGGCGTTACAAAGTTCGTTTCCTTTACAGATTGCCTTGAGGTCATTGATACCGCAGTTAGAACCCAGCGAGGCCAGGGTTTCATATTCAGGACCCCCGTAGGCCGGGTCAATGGAGTACGGTTGTTCAGATTGGACTACCTTTTTACAACGCACCGCACAAGCAAAGCAACTTTCCATTTTAACTCTAATAGTGCCCTTTATTGCCTCAGCACTTATCATTCCAGCATCAGGAAAATCCCCATCACGGAAATTCTTAATCGGTAAATTGCCACTAGCGACACCACCTGCCATTCCCACCCCGGTGCCAAACTCGTGAAACGATTGCCACAATCTGGGATTAGCTAAAAGCCATCGGCTAAATTCCTGCAAACCCTCAGGCTCAGCCAGTTGAGGCATCTGATGACCTCTGATGGCAATTGCCTTAAGGTTTTTGGAACCCATTACCGCCCCAGTACCTCCCCTACCAGCAGCCTCATGAAGGTCATTCATAATACAGGCATAGCGCACCAGATTTTCTCCAGCGGGCCCGATACTGGCTATCCGAATCAGGCTATCTCCCAGTTCACTCCTGAGAGTCTCCTGGGTTTCCTTAGTGTTCATTCCCCAGAGATGCCTGGCGTCCCTCAGGCTGGCTTCTTCATCATTTATCCAGAGATAAACTGGGGTTGCTGCCTTACCGTCAATAATAATGCCATCATAACCGGCATGTTTAAGCTCAGCCCCCCAGAAGCCACCCACCTCTGACTTGGCCAAACCACCAGTCAGCGGGGATTTAGCCCCGACACAGTGGCGCCCACTTCCTGATAGCGGAACCCCGGTTACGGGGCCGGCGGCAAAGATTAGTTTATTCTCAGGAGACAGCGCGTCAACTGCCGTCCCCAATTCTTTCAGCAGATAGTAGATAATAAAGCCGGCACCGCCCAGATACTTCCGGCAAAATAGCTCATCAAGCTCTTCGACCGAAATGGTACCTTGCGACAGGTTAACCCGCAGTATCTTTCCGTTATAGCCGTAAGGCATCTTATCAACCTCATCTAAAGTCTCATTTCACCTGAATAAAAAGCAGGTGATGGGCTCTAAATCAGCCACCAGTTAGATATAATACATACGCTAATTATAGACTGTTTTTCACCATTAAGCTAGATGGTTAGGAAAAATAATTGATTTAATCAATGAGGGGAGAAAAGGAGTAGCATCTTCTTAAAAAAAGAAGGATACAAAATGAGGTTGATAAAAAAGCTCTGAGTCTTACTAGCGAACCTTACCAACAACAAGTTTAGGTAAGGAATTGGAAAAGATGACCTGCCTGGGCACCTTATAACTGGCCAGGCGCTCAAGACAAAATTGCTTAATCTCCTGCTCAGTAGCGACCTCACCTTCTTTCAAAGTGACCACCGCCCGAACCACCTCCCCACGCAGCTTATCTGGGGTACCGGTCACCCTAACCCCGGCAACTTTGGGATGCCGTGACAACACCATCTCAATGTCCTCAGGATAGATATTCTGACCCTTGACGATAATTGTCTTCGCCTTCCTGCCGGTGATAAACAAATAACCAGCCTCATCAAACCGGCCAATATCACCGCTATAGAGCCAGCCATTCTTAATCACCCCAGCCGTAGCCTGAGGATTATGATAATACCCCGTCATCATCAGCCCACTAATTATTATCTCACCTGATTGATTCATGGGTAGCTCCTGACCATTATCATCGACTATTTTCACTTCCCACCCAGGCAGGACTTTCCCAACTGAACCGAGCTTGCCACTACCATCAACCGGCTGGCCGGTAACAAGACAGATGGCTTCGCTTAAGCCATAAAAATCAAAAATATCAAAACCGTAGAACTGCTTAAACCGCTGAACAACATCTACCGGTAATGGGGCACCAGCACTGACACACAAGCGGAGAGAACTTAAGTTATGCTTTATCCCCTCCTTCTCCGCCATACCAACCGCCAGGGCAAAGATATAAGGCACTCCCAGAAATACTGTCCCCTTCTCCCGTTCCACAGTCGACAGAAAATGCTCAAGAGATAATCCCGTTCCCGAAACTATGACCGTGGTGCTGCCTTTATAAACCGAAACGAATAATCCGGCGAGTAATCCAAACATATGATGCAACGGCAAAGAATATAGCATCATTATATCCTGGGCAGTCTGCTGAAAAGCCTCGGCTACTATCGCTGTCTCTGCCACCAGGCATCGATGGCTCATCATAATACCTCTAGGCTGTGAGGATGGCCCTGAACTGTAGGTAATGTGGGCAATATCCCCGGGCTCAAGCTCCATTGATACCCTTCGCCCCGAACCGGTCGCCATAATCTCCTGATAGCTCTGAAATTGCCTCTCACCCTTAGCCCCCAGAACAATAACATGCTTAATCGATTCAAACCTGTCTAAAACCGGGACTAACGGCTCCAGAGCCGGGTTTTCCGCCACCAGCACCCGACATTGAGAATCAGCAAGGAAAGAGGCCAGTTCATCAGGCCGAAAATTGGTATCCAGCAGAACGGCAATAGCACCAATCTTGACGATACCAAAGTAAATGATGGCAAATTCCGGCCCATTGTTTAGCAGCATCGCCACCCGCTCACCCTTGTTCACCCCAACTTTAATTAGGGCATTAGCCACTTTATTTGAATCTTTATCCAAATCAGCATAGGATAAGCGCTGGTCGCTTAAAACAATGGCTGTCTTCTTGCCATATCGCCTGACCGTATTCTCCAGCATCAATTTCAGACTCATTACCGACTATCCTCCAATATCACCCTGGTACTAACAGCACTCACCCCTGCCTGTTTGAGAAGCATTAGTCTCAACCTCGGCAAGCAGACTCCTGTCTTTACTCATGACTCTATCTATTATCGCTAGCTTAGTAATTGTCACCCGCTCTTCTCTGCGGAATATAATTGACCAGTGTAGCAGATTTCACCATCCTTGCCAAGAACTCACAGTGTCTGGAGAAAACCACTATAACTAATAGCGTAGGCGACAAAAAAGGTACTTCGTGAGGACTCAAGTATGGTTAAATAACCCGGTAAGCCAGCCTTTTTACAGGTCTCCGCTTCTTTGACAAAATATATTCTCGAGACTACAATGCTCTATTGTGCGCCTAGCAAAGAACATCCATACCTTTGAATCGTTAAGGCTAAGGGACTATCGTCTGCTCTGGATGGGGCAAGTAACAACTTCTATGGGGCAGTGGATGGACCAAACTTCCCGAAGCTGGCTGATTTATCGCCTGACCGGTTCCCCCCTCCAACTGGGGGTAGTCAGTGCGTTACGGGGGGCACCTATCCTCTTGTTTGGGATTGTAGCTGGCGTCTTTGCTGACCGCTATGGCCGCAAGCGCCAGCTTATTATTGCTCAGAATGTCAATGCCATCCTCAATTTGATTCTGGCTACCCTGATACTGACCGGCCGTATCCAAGCATGGCATATTTTTGTTACTGCCTTCCTCGCCGGTACCGTGCAGGCCTTTCAGCAGCCGGCACGGCAGGTTCTGGTCAGCGACCTGGCCGGAGGGGAGCACCTGCTGAATGCCATTGCCCTCAATTCGGCGGCGGTTAATGTTAGCCGAAGCATTGGACCGGCCATTGCCGGTGTCATTATCCAGGCTTTTGGTGTCGATGTCTCTTATTATGCTCAAGCGGCTTTCTATATGCTAGCTACAGCGTGGACGATACAGATTAAAGTTCCCGAATCACAGGTATCTGTTAGTCATCCCCGGGGTTTAGCATCCCAGTCTTTCTTTGACAGTATGAGAGAAGGATTTGCCTACATCGCTTCCCACCGCATAATTCTGGCATTGATGGTGCTGGCTCTGGCGCCGATACTGCTGGGGCAGCCCTACACCAGCCTGATGCCTATCTTCGCTATTGATGTCCTGCACGGTAATGCCCATACACAAGGACTATTGCTCTCATCGGTGGGAATAGGAGCTCTGCTTGGAGCATTGACCATCGCTTCTTTAGGACGGAAACAGGGCAGCGGCAAGCTTCTCATCATAGGGGCGGCTGGCTTTGGACTTAGCCTGGTGTTATTCTCACGTTCCCCTGTTTTATGGATGGCGATGGTCTTTACCTTCCTCGCCGGACTGGCCAATACCAGCTATACCTCGCAGAACCAGACAATCATCCAGACGCTTACTCCCGCCGTAGTTCGCGGTCGGGTGCTTGGCGTCTACTCACTGGACCGTGGGCTGGTGCCTGTAGGCAGTCTCCTCGCTGGAGCCTTGGCGGCATGGCTGGGTGGCCCCTGGGCGGTTACCATTATGGGCACATCCTGTTTATTGCTCGTCATTGGAGTGGCTGTTCTTAAGCCTGAGCTCTGGAAATCAAAACTGCTACCGAGTAGCGAAAAGACGACATCATAGTGTTGTCTGGCAAAACAGAACCCCCACCAAAGCTATCTTGACACGACTTCACGATGCGTCTACACTAATAATTATATGATATGTCCCGTCTGTAAAAGCGACATGATAGTCGTTGAGTACCACAAAATTGAGCTTGATTATTGTACTGTCTGTAAAGGAGTATGGTTTGATGGCGGGGAGTTTGAGCTTTTGCTGGACTCATCGGGTCTGGAAAAAGTAAAACGATTCGTTGATAACATCTTAAACTCCCCGGAAGCTGCCTCAACGGAAAAGAAGAGGAAGTGTCCCATCTGCGGCAGCAAGATGCAAAAAACAGCCACCGACCAGCAGCCCAGGATAATCATTGATATGTGCCGTCATGGGCATGGACTCTGGTTTGACGGCGGTGAGCTTA
>JACQOL010000050.1 GCA_016202555.1 Chloroflexota bacterium
CCCTATATCTCAAACCCGAAGAATCCCAATTCAAAGGGAGATGTTCTAGAAAAGATAGTTAAAACAAATGAACTCAGAAAGAGAGTCATGCATCCAATACGAAGCATGGTCTCTGCTGAAGACTTATTATTTCTAGAACAATTTTCAAGTGAAATTGACAATATTATCCACGGAATGTACGAGTAAAATAACGATTTAAGGAGCTTAAGAGAGGCTCTGTCACCTTCTCCTGTTCTGTCATTCCGTGCTTGACACGGAATCCAGAGGTGGAAGGGCATAAGGGACTGGATTCCCGCTCTCGTATCAGGTACGGGACAAGCTTCGCGGGAATGACAAAAAGCTAGAATGACATAGGCGGGATAAGGGAAAGGGAACAGGATTGAAAATCCTCCATTTTGCCGACCTACATTTAGGAGTTGAAACTTACGGGCGGATTGACCCGGATATCTTGTGGACAACGTTCTTGACACCTTCTCCCCCTTAGAGCTACAATTTATACATACGTAAGTATATACGTCTGGGAGGATGAAGATGAGTCGTAAAATGACGGTGGTATTTCACGACGAGGAGCTTTACACAGACCTGAAGGTCGAGGCGGCGCGGAGGCATATGACAGCAAGCGAAATCGTAGCTGAGGCAGTGCAGCAATGGCTGGACGAGAAGGAAGATGAAGAACTCTTACCCGTGGTCAAAGCCAGACTTGCCGAATATGAAGAAAAGGGGGGAAGGCCTTGGAGCGAAGTCAAACGAGAAATAGAAGAAGAGCTTGCTAATCGAGAAAAATTAAGCATTGCCGCTGAAAAGAAAGACTGATGTACAGTCTCAAGATTATTCCTGGAGCAGAACGGGATATTGAGAAACTGAGAAAACGCATACCTCTGCGAGATTTTGAGCATTTGTACGGGGCGATCGAGAATTTAGCTACACAGCCGCGTCCACATGACGTGAAAAAATTGAAAGGCGCGGAAGGAGTGTATCGTACCAGAGTGGGTAATTACCGGATAGTTTATAAAGTGCTTGATGACGAACAAATGGTCCTGATAGTGGAGGTCGCCAGGCGGACCGAGACTACATATCGAGCGTAGGGGGAGAGGTTGAAAATCCTCCATTTTGCAGACCTCCATTTAGGTGTTGAAACCTACGGGCGCATTGACCCGGCTACCGGGCTGTCGACACGTCTGCTTGATTTTCTCTCTGCTCTTGACCAGCTTGTTGATTATGCCATAGAGAAACAGGTAGACCTGGTTCTTTTCTGCGGTGATGCCTATAAGAGCCGCGAGCCGAGCCAGACCCAGCAGCGGGAGTTCGCCAAGCGCATTAACCGGCTCTCCACCAACGGTACCCCCGTTTTCCTCCTCGTCGGCAACCACGACCTACCTAACGCCATCGGCAGAGCGACCACCACCGAAATCTTTGATACCCTGGCGGTGGAGAACGTTTATGCTTCCAATCACCCTGATATTTACTGTATTCCAACAAAGAGTGGCATTATTCAAATAGCTTCTTTACCCTGGCTCAGACGCAGCTCCCTGCTGAAAAGGGATAACGCCAAGAATCTGACTCTGGAGCAGATTAACCAAGAACTCCAGAAAATGCTGACCAGAACTGTCGATGAACTGGCGAAGAAGCTTGAACCGACATTACCCGCCATACTGGCTGCTCATGTCCTGGTTGGCGATGCGAAGGTAGGACGCGGTTCGGAAAGACTGATGGCAATCGGGCAGGAGCCATTTGTAATGCTCAGTAATATTGCCAATCCCGCTTTTGATTATGTCGCTCTAGGCCATATTCACAAGCACCAGGTCTTATCGGAAAATCCCCCGGTGGTCTATGCCGGCAGCTTAGAACGGCTGGATTTTGGTGAAGAAGAGGACGAAAAAGGATTCTCTCTGGTAGAGATTGAATCAGACCAGTCAGCCTCTAAGCGTCGGGTCTCCGTTGAATTCCACCCGGTTACCGGGCGCCGTTTTCGGACTATTGCTGTCAATATTAAAGCGGAGGATAGCAACCCTACCACAAGTGTCCTCAGGGCTATCAGAGAGCAGGAGGATAGCCTGAAAGATGGCATCGTCCGACTCCAGATTAGCCTGCCGGCAGAGATAGAGGGACAGCTTAGAGACAATGACATCAGAGAAGCCTTAAAAGGGGCCGACTATTTTACCGTATCTAAGGATATAAAACGGGAAGCTCGCCCCCGGCTGGGCAAGTTGACCGCCGAAGAAATAACCCCCCTTGAAGCACTGCAGACCTACCTGGAAACAAAAAAGGTATCCCCTGCTCAGACCAAACTCCTCCTTGAATACGGGGAGAGACTGATAAGAGAGCAAGAAGTAGGCAAGTAATCCCGCCCCAGTCTATTTTAACAGGACTTATCGGCGTGTTATACTGGGCGGAAACGCTAGTAATGAAGTAAGGAGGAGTCGCAATAATGGAGTGGGGAATGGCTAACCGCCTGGCACAATTAATCCAATCGGATGGGCATGCCCTGTTCTTGCCCGTAGACCATGGCTATTTTCAGGGTCCGACCAGAAAGCTGGAAGAACCGCGCAAAACAATCGAACCGCTCTTGCCTTATGCTGATGCCCTCTTTATTACCAGGGGAGTGTTACGTTCATCAGTCGACCCCGACAACACCAAACCGATTATTCTCCGGGTCTCTGGCGGCACCAGTATGGTCGGCAAAGACCTGGCTAACGAAGGCATTACCACCTCTATGGAGGAAGCCATCCGCCTTAACGCTTCGGCGGTGGGTATTTCTATCTTTGTTGGCAGTGACTATGAGAAGGAGTCATTGTTGAACCTGTCAAAGCTGGTTGACGAGGGTGAGAGGTATGGCATACCAGTAATGGCTGTTACAGCTGTGGGGAAGGAACTGGAAAAACGGGATGCCCGCTACCTAGGTCTAGCCTCTCGTATCGCCGCCGAGCTGGGGGCACGTGTTGTCAAAACTTACTGGTGCCAGGGCTTTGAGAAAGTGTCCAGGGGTTGCCCGGTGCCGGTGATTATAGCTGGCGGGCCCCGGGTTGATACCGAACTTGAGGTGCTTGAGTTTGTTTGTGACGGCATGCAAAAGGGTGCCATCGGGGTGAATCTGGGCAGGAACATCTGGCAGAATGATTTTCCGGTGGCGATGATTAAAGCGATACGAGCTGTTGTTCACAAGAAAGCGACCCCAAAAGAGGCTCAAGAGATATACACTAACGAAAAAGAGAAGGCCCTAAAGAAGGTGCGACCGGTACGGGCGGTACGGGAAAATTAAAATGGGTGCTTATCACTTGAGAAACTGATAAAACGAGACACAGTATCTATGCTGCTAATCTTGAACTAGACAAACGCTTCTGGTCCTCAATCTTGTGGAAGAAATAGTAATACATTACCCCCGGGATGAACATCAGCACGGCCGCCATGGAGAAGGTTAAAGTGAAGTTACCACTGGCTAAGATTGTTCCGGCAATGAGTGCCACCGGGGAGCCTACAACATCTAGCGTAGCATGGATGAGACCATTCGTCGTTCCCCGTTCCTTGGTAACCACTAATTCCATAGCTAACTGGTTGCGCATGGGCATCGAGATACCATAAAAGGCACGCTGGATAAGGAAGAAGAGTACCACCAAAGGTAAAGCCGGCATAAAGGCCATCAGTGCCACCGAAGGTGCCGCCACCCAGAGTACTATCCAAATCCCTCGGGATTTGCCATACCTTCGGGTCAAACGCGGACCCAGGACAAGGGTGCCTAAGGCAGCCCCGATAAAGCCAGTCGCCATAATGGTGCCAACACTCTGGTAAGGCAACAGCTGCGCCTGCCTGAAGAAGACGCTGAAGAAGGGAATGATGAGTCCGAAGACCAAGCCATAAACGATGGCACAAGCCGCCAGCCGCAGGATGATGCCCCGGCTCTGGATGTTGCGCAGGGCAAAGAGCTCGGCAAAGCTATCAATCATATCTTGAGGTAGACGGTGCTCCCTCAGAAAGAGGAGAGGTACTAGAGATAGCAGGGTGAGAGGTAAGGAGATAACTAAAGCCCAGCGAAGAGCCAGATAATGAGCCGGGATAACCCCCAAAATACCTCCCCAGAAAGCGGGCAGAAATCCGGCGGCCATTGCCCCAACAAAGGATGACAGACTTAGAAAACTCGATTCCAGGGCGAAGAGGTGGGGCCTCTCCGCTGGCTCGCTATTTTCCATGATGAATGGTCCCGAAGCTACGGCATGGAAGCCATCGCCTATCCCTGAGCCAGCCATCAATATCAAGACTAAAAGAGGATTTAAGGTAAAGAGCAGAAAGCCCCGGAAGACGATGGCTGAGGTAGTGGCAACGACAAAGACGAACTTCCTTCCCATCTTATCAGCGATGAGCCCGGCCGGGAAAGCCATCAGTCCGTGGAAGAGAAGGTTTATGGCCAGCACCAGACCGATGTAGTCCAGGTTGAAACCGGCGGCCAGCAGGTACAGAGCGAACATGACTCGCCAGATACCAGTACCCAGCTCGGCCAGAAGGGCGTAGATAAGAAACAACCGGGCATTATGGCTGAAGCGCCGTATCATCTGCAACCAACTACCAGAAGTCAGCGCCACCAGAGGTACTTCGCTTAGCCCAGAGCCGGGCGGTTGACCTCTCTTGGGAGATAGGTTCATCTTGTCATTTCCTTTTCTGTCAAACACCACTGCCTTTATCTACTGATAAAGGCTCCTCAAATAGTTTACTAAATCCCATATCTTATTCTCGGAGAGTTGCTTGCCGAAAGCCGGCATTTTGGTCTTCTCCCGACCGCGGACAATCGCCCAGAACAGGTCTGGGTCAGCGCGAGTAATCATCTGGTCCCGACTGGTAAAATCAGGTAGTCGGGTGGGGAGACTGGCTGCCTCAGTACCATCCCCTTTCCCCTTTTCCCCGTGACACACCGAACAGCCCTGACTAAGGTATAGGGTCTTGCCTCTAGCCACCGCAGCGACATCACCGGGATATGGGTTCTCAACGCGCTTGCTGAATTCTGGCCAGTTGGTGCATCCCGACAAAAATAGCACCACTGCCAGGAACAATCCAGCTTTAGCAGCGGTAGCTAACAATCAGGCCTCCTGTTTTATGTCATCACTTTCCGATGTTATTACCTTAGAGCTTGAAGAATGAAGCCGTCGTTCCCTTTCTCCCTTTCTTTTTAGAGACCGCGACGCCCAGAACCAAAGCAAGAAGCCGGTTAGGAAAAGAGCTGCCGCCGTTCCCCCAAAGATGGCGATGGTCAGGGGCGTGAGGACAAAACCTTCGGTGAGATGGGATTCACCCTCGTGTGCTAAAACCACTGAGGCTTGCCCCAGAGTAAGTATTCCTGCTAGCATAATACCTAAACACGCCCTGAAAAAGCATCTCATGCTACTGGTATATCATTTTTATATCACTGTTGTCAAGAACTCAAAATGGCTGGCCTTAGCTAATCATAAATACAAAATTTTTGTCTTGTTATATAATTACTGCAGGAGCGAAACCGGCAGCGGAGAGAAATAGAATGCGTGTTGCCATGTGGTATAACAACCAGGATGTGCGTCTGGAGGAGATGCCCATTCCAAAAATCAGCGCTGGTGAACTGCTGGTGCGAGTGGAGGCTTGTGGTATTTGCGGTAGTGATGTTATGGAGTGGTATCGACTTGACCGGGCGCCCCTGGTGCTGGGTCATGAGATTGGTGGGCAGATTGTGGCGGTAGGGAAGGGGGTAACACGCTACCAGGAAGGCAATCGAATATCAGCGGCACATCATGTCCCGTGCAATACCTGTCATTACTGCCTGAGGGGCAATCACACTGCCTGCGAGACCCTGCGGCGGACAAATTTTGACCCCGGTGGTTTTGCGGAATATCTGCGGCTGCCAGCAATTAATGTTGACCGTGGAGTATTCCTGCTGCCCGACGAAGTATCCTATGAAGAAGCCACCTTTATTGAACCGCTCGCTTGCGTCCTGCGGGGACAAAGGCGGGCACGATTACAGCCGGACGACAGTGTGCTGGTCATTGGTAGTGGTATCGCCGGACTGCTCCATGTGCTGCTCGCCGGAGCTCTCGGGGCAGGTCGGGTGATTGCTACTGACATTAACGACTACCGACTAGAAGCAGCACAACGCTTCGGAGCGGAGGCTACCATCTCTGCCCGGGAGGATGTGCCCGCCCGACTCCGTCAGGTCAATCAAGGGCTCCTGGCTGACCTGGTGATAGTGTGCACCGGTGCTGTATCAGCCATTAACCAGGCGCTAAAGTCGGTGGAGCGCGGGGGCACGGTTCTCTTCTTCGCCCCGACTGAGGCTGGTATTACCATTCCAGTTTCAATCAATGAGCTTTTCTGGCGGAATGATGTTACCCTCACCACCTCCTATGCCGCCAGTCCGGCTGACTACCAAACCGCCCTGGAGCTGATTCGGGCAGGTACCGTGTCCGTGTCTCAGATGATTACCCATCGCCTGAGTCTGGCTGAAGCCGGTTTGGGCTTCCAGCTTGTCGCCGAAGCCCAGAACTCCATCAAAGTGATTATTGAACCCCAAAAGAAAGACTGATGAGCAGGTTAGGCAGATATTATCTTGTGTCAGATAATCAGAAATCAGGAGGGGTTATATGGCGCCACGAAAGTCCAAAACAGACCCCCAGATTCTGGAAATGCCGCCCCAAAAAATGGCGGTGGTTACAGGTAAGGGTGCCCCGGAGAAGGTTTTTGCCGAACTTATGCCGGCACTCTATGGTTCGGTTTACACTCTAAAGTTTGACCTTAAGAAGAAGGGTTTGCCTACTTTCAAAGTAAGCGGACTGCGTGCCCGATATCCTGATGCCCATCTCGTCCCTATGGAAGCATGGACTCATATTATTGGTTTGCCTGTTCCCGATGACACTACTTCACTACCAAAGAAGGTAGCTGGTGTTGAGGTCAAACTCGAAACCTGGGATTATGGCACGGTAGCCCAGATTCTTCACCTCGGAGCTTACAACCAGGAGCAAGCCAATATCGAACGACTGCACAAATTCATTGAAGACAACGGCTATAAAATAGCCGGTTTTCACGAAGAAGAATACCTCACCCGCCCCGATGCCAAAGTCCCTAAGACTATTATCAGGTATCCGATAAAGAAGAGGTAGATAGGGTAGTTCAGCTTATGACCTCTTGCTGAAGCCGAAGATATATATTATTGGCAGTATTCCCACTGTATTAAATATTAATAGAGCTATAAACCAGGCAAGACGGGCGCTCCTGCCTGCCTTCCACAGGGCTACCCCCCTCCACGACATATCCCATACTATAACTAACGGGATTATGAGCCCGGGCATTGGTATCCAGGACGGCCATTCTATCGCCATTTTCCCCTCCTTTACAACTGGTCGCACTATATTCGGGCTTTGATAACAACCCCGGCTAAGAAACGAAGATACGGGCAGCGGCTTCGGCAAGCTTCATTAGGAAACCGGGGATTGTGCCAAGAAGGAGGACACCGATACTGGAGATGACTAGAGCCACCCTCAACGCCATGGAGGAGGTCATCTTTTCCTCGGAAGCCGGCTCGCCAAACCACATCACCTTGGCGACCCGCAGATAGTAATATGCCGAGATGACGCTGTTAAGCACGGCAATGATGACCAGCCAGAGTAAGCCATTCTGTACGGCACCACTGAAGATATAGAACTTAGCCATAAATCCGGCGGCAGGAGGCATGCCGATAAGAGAGATAAGGCACAGGGTCAGGGCTAAGGACAACAGCGGGGCTCGCTTACTCATACCTGAATAGTCCCGAATGAGGTCGCTATTAATCTTGTTTGATATCGCGATAATGGCGATAAAGGCGCCCAGATTAGCCACGGTATAAGCAACCATAAAGAAGAGAACGCCACTCCGCCCCAGAATATCGGCGGCGGGAGCTATTCCCATTGTTGCCAGTCCCACCATCAGATAGCCGGCCTGGGCGATACTGGAGTACCCCAGCATCCGTTTAATGTTAGTCTGGGGAAGGGCGGTTACATTACCTAGTGTCATGCCAATTGCTGCCAGCACAGCGAAGATTAAGCCCCAGTTCTGGCTCAGCCAATCGGGGAGGCCAAAAGCAGAGTAGAAGAGGCGCAGGATGATGGCAAAGCCGGCCGCTTTGCTGCCTACGGAGAGGTAGGCAGTTATTGGTGTTGGTGCTCCCTCATAAACATCAGGCACCCACATGTGGAAGGGGATAGCCGCTATCTTAAAACCAAAACCAGCAATTAGTAACACGATACCCAGAATAAGGGCAGGATTGTCCAGAGCGGTGGGGAATGGCATTGCCCGGATAGCCTGAGCAATCTCACCAAGCTGTGTTTTGCCGGTAAAACCAAAAACCAGCGCCATCCCATAAAGCAGCACTGCCGAAGCGATGGCACCCAGCAACAGGTATTTCAACGAGGCTTCGGTTGATTTCGAGTCTTTGAGGAGACCAACCAGAACATAAAGAGAGATGCTGGTTAGCTCCAGGGCAAGAAAAATAGAGATTAGCTCGGTGGTTGCTGCCATCAGCATCATCCC
>JACQOL010000048.1 GCA_016202555.1 Chloroflexota bacterium
CCTGCCATCAGGGTTAAGACAAGCTGTGGTATCAACATCCAGAGGATAATAGAGCTGCGGCTGAGCCACCTGTCCGGCGAGCCATCCGGCTTGAAGCGATAAGCCACCTCATCAGAAAGTCTGGGATAGAAGTAGGCAGTGAGAATTATTGAAAGAAGAAGAATAATCAAAGGCAGGCTAATATAGCTCCAGTGGAAGGCTAGAGTCGCCCCGGTGGTAGTTTGCTTAATTGGTTTTTTGCTAGTCAACTTTATGGGTATTACCCTCTTGTCTTTAGTAACTCTTCAATCTCTCTATCACGTTGCTCTATCATCCGCAGGCTTAGATTATGGCTCGCCTCCAGCGCTTGATAGCTATCCCTTATCTTCTGCTCCCTTTGCCGATAGTAGGCTTCCCAAGCCAAGGAGATATCCAGGGTCATAATTTTATATAAGACCATATTTATCTCAAAAGCCTGCTCTGGGGAAATATGCTGGGCTGGACTCGCTAACCAGCGCAGAAATTCATCCATATAGATGGCATAGCAGGATAAATACCAGGCGGGCTCAATATCTAGTGCCCCATGTACCAGACCAATGTGAAAACCCATGCCAAAGAATTCTTCGTCAAGAGCCCCGCTAAAAAGTTTAGCCAGATGGGCTGTTTCTCCGGCCAGCATCTTCTGTTTAGAAGGTTCTCCCTTAAAGACGGCCGCACACTCCGGAAAGGATAGTATATGCTGAAGTGCCTTATCAGCTATTTGCCCGATAACCGGCCCGAGTCGCTCCCCAAACTCATGCAGAAGCTCCAGGTCTTTCTTTTCGATACGAAAGCGCTGATACATTCTCTTAATTAGAGCTTCGTCCACCTTAATCTCAATCTCCGACATAACACACCTCCTTTACCAATCAGAATCCGAGTTTTAGGTTTCCACTTCAATAGGCTCACAGTAGAACTCCGGTCGCTCTATTTAACCTCGTGAGATGACCTCTTCTTAAGGGCTATGTTCCTCCGGCTATTATAATAGCATATAGTAACCTGATATAACTAAGCTATACAGAAGAGGAAGCCTATGCTATATTAGGTGAAACCATGCCGACCCTGATAAAAGCTGACCTGCCTCTACCTCTCTTCATTCGAGGTAAGGTGCGCGATAGTTATGACCTGGGTAGTCGACTCCTTATTGTCGCCACCGACCGGATTTCAGCCTTTGATGTCGTCTTACCCAACGGCATTCCGGATAAAGGACTGGTGCTTAATCAACTCTCCGCCTTCTGGTTTAACCAGACGAAAAATCTAGTGCCTAACCACCTGATAGAGGCGGTTGATGATATCCACCACCTTGATACCTATATCCGGGCGAAAGACCGTTTCCCATACCCTTCTTATCTGGCAGGACGAACGATGATTGTGAAAAAGGTGGAACGCTTCCCGGTGGAGTGCGTGGTACGGGGCTACCTTGCCGGTTCAGCCTGGGCAGAATACCAGAAGTCGGGCACTATCTTCGGGTTACCCTTACCCCGGGGCTTAAAGGAGAGTCAGGAACTGCCTGAGCCACTATTTACCCCGACCACCAAGGCAGAAAACGGGCACGACCAACCGATGACCACGGGGGAACTGAAGAAGCTGGTGGGTGAAAGTCTGGCTAAAGGGCTTAAAGAGAAAAGTCTGGCTATCTATAACCGTGCCCGGGAATATGCCCGAGCCAGAGGGATTATCATTGCCGACACCAAAATGGAGTTCGGGCTGGACAACGGCAAAGTAATCCTGATTGATGAGCTATTGACCCCGGACTCATCCCGTTTCTGGGATGCCAGACAATATAAAGTTGGGCAAGTCCAGTCCAGCTACGATAAGCAGCCGGTGCGGGACTGGCTGGTTGAGTTCGGCTGGAACAAGCAACCCCCCGCCCCCACCCTCCCCCCTGAAGTTATTGAAGCCACGACCAAAAGATATCGGACGGCTTACGAAAGGCTAACCGGGAAAAAGCTGGGATAGGTTCTCAACCCTATAGCGAACCTTTAGTGCTGGGCAGTTCGCCGGCAATCCGCGGGTCAATTCTGGTTGCCATATCCAAGGCTCGGCCCAGGGCTTTGAAGAGTGCCTCAGCTTTGTGGTGGTCATTGGTGCCGTAGAGAATACGGGCGTGCAGATTAAGCTTAGCCTCAGCCGCCAGAGACTCAAGAAAGTGGCGGATGAGGTCGGTAGCAAATCCGGCCATATCATTATCACTAAAAGATAGCTCCAGTACAGCGTAGCCCCGCCCACTGATGTCCACCGCTACCATTGCCAGGGCATCATCCATCGGCACAGTGGCGTCAGCCATACGGACAATGCCCTGTTTTTCTCCCAGGGCTTGAGTCAGGGCTTTACCCAGACAAATGGCGACATCTTCAGCCAGGTGGTGCTGGTCATCGCCGGTGGCGGAAACCTTCAGGTCGAAGCGGCCGTGCCGGGCCACCTGGGACAGGAAATGGTCAAGCATCTTAATGCTGGTATTGACTTCCCATTGTCCCGTGCCATCCAGATTAAGCTCTAATGCGATATTAGTTTCTTTAGTTTTGCGCTTAATAATTGCCTGCCGATTAGCCACTTAGCTACCTCCTGTTTCCCGCAGTGCTTTCATCAGGGTATCGGTGTGCTCGGGCTTACCGACGCTGATACGGATGAAATTACGCAAAAGGGGCTGGTCAAAGTAGCGAATCAGTATCCCCTTCTCCTGCAGTTTCTGCCGAATCTCGCCGGCTTTGCCCTTGAGCACCTGGCAGAAAATAAAGTTCGCCTGCGAAGGAAAGGGTTTTAGCCACTCAACTTTACCCAACTCACTAAAAAGCCTGTCCCTTTCCCTGACTATCGCTTTGACCGTATCCATCAAATAATCAATATCTTTTAGTGATTCCTCAACGGCAACCAGAGCAGCGACATTGACATTATAGGGCATCTTGATTCTCAGCAGGTAATCGGCGATTTTCGGTGGGAAAAGACCGTAGCCCACCCTCAAACCAGCCAAGCCGGCCCACTTGCTGAAGGTTCGCAACACCATCAGATTTTGATACTGGCTAACCAGCGGCGCTATGGTTTCTCCGCTAAATTCATAATATGCCTCATCGACCAGCACCGGTACACCGATATCTAAGAGCTCCAGTATATCTGACTGAGGTATCAGCGTCCCTGTCGGGTTATTCGGGTTAGCCAGGAAGATGATTTTTGTTTTTTTAGTGATGGCTGCCTTTACTGCGCTGACATTAACAGCAAAGTTTTCATCTCTGGACACCTCAACTAAACTACCTCCGCATAGCTCGGCGCTGAAGCGGTAGATGCCAAAAGTAGGTACGCAATTTATAACTTCATCACCCGGACTGATAAATAGGCGTAAAACGAGGTCAATGAGCTGATTGCTGCCCCCGCCGGCAACGATATGCCGGGCATTGACACCGCTATATCCCTCCAGCAATTTTCGGAGCCTGGTTTGTCCATCATCAGGGTAGATATTGAAATTGGGATAGCTCGCTAGAGCCCGCATTACTCTCGGCGAGCAACCATAGAGATTTTCATTGGCATCCAGCTTGATGATACTTGCTATGTGAACTTCAATCTTTCCCTCAAGTGTCTCCGGCGAAGTAGCCGCTGAATAGCCACCGAAAGTAGCTAGCTCAGGTCGTATTAATTTTTCTATCCCTTCTTTTTTAGGCATTCTTGGGTTTTCCTTAATTTAATCTGCTGCCAGTCGTTTTCCCACCGCCCGGGTATGGGCTTCAAGCCCTTCCGCTCTGGCCAGGGCCTGTGTCACCCCACCCAGTTCTTTCAAATCAGCGTCATCAACAGTAATCACGTTGGTCAGTTTGATAAAATCAGCGACATTAAGCGGTGAGCTAAAACGAGCCGTGCCACCGGTAGGTAAGACATGGCTTGGTCCGGCAATGTAATCACCCAGCACTACCGTTGCCTTTTCCCCAACAACGACACATCCAGCATTAGTCACCCGGTCAATATAAGAGGTTGCCTTATCTACCATCAGGCAGAGGTGCTCCGGAGCATAGAGGTTAGCTAATTCTATCGCCTCATTAACACCAGCCACCACTATCAGCCCCCTATTCGCTAAAGATTCGGCGGCAATCGCCCGGCGGGGCAAACTTTCCAGCTGTCGCTCAACTTCCTGATTAACTCTATCAGCTAACTGCCGTGAAGTAGTTATTAAGATAGCTGAAGCTAAGGAGTCATGTTCCGCCTGGGCTAAAAGGTCGGCAGCACAGTATTCCGGGTTGGCCGTCTCATCAGCGATGATTACCACCTCGCTAGGTCCCTGAAGTCCATCAATCCCAACGACACCATAAACCATTTTCTTGGCTAAGACAACAAAAATGTTGCCCGGACCGCAAATCTTATCCACCGCGGGGATAGACTCGGTGCCAAAGGCTAAAGCGGCAATCGCCTGGGCTCCGCCGACAGTAAAAACGCGGTCAACCTGAGCGATATCAGCAGCGACTAATGTCAATGCAGGAATTGTCCCACTTGACCCTGGAGGTGTTACCAGAATAACCTCTTTGACACCGGCGACCCGGGCCGGGATAGCCGTCATCAAGACTGTTGACGGATAGCTAGCACTACCTCCAGGAGCATAGACGCCAACACGCTGTATCGGACGAATCCGACCCAAGCCCTTTCCCGAAAATCCGCTCCAGATTGCTTTTTTCTGTGCCGTATGAAAAGAATGTATACGTCCGGCAGCCAGCTTGAGGGCTGAAACCAGCTCAGCATCCACCTCACGGTAAGCTCGGCTTATCTGCTCTTTGGTTATCTCAAGCGAGGTAAGCCTGACACCATCTAACTTGAAAGTATAATCAAGGAGAGCAGCATCTCCCTGCTGACGCACCTCAGTTATAATCTGTCTGACTGCTTGCTCACGGTCGTTACCGCCAAACACCTCTTTCGAAGCTTGCCTTGATAATGCCGATTTGGCTCGCTCAAAGCCCTCAATAATTTTCAACCCTTCGTCTCCTCCACGGCGGCGCCTAAAATCCCAATAATAGACTTCATTCTCTTACCCTTAGCTGGGCTAGCGATACTGTCCTTATTGCCAATGAGACAAGCCGTCGATTGGAAAAGGGTATCAATTATTTTAAGATTGTGGCGGGCAATGGTTCGCCCGGTCTCGGTATTTTCAATGAGCAGGTCAGCATCTTCAGGTAAAAAGGCTTCGCTGGCGCCCCAGGTCGGAATCACCCGATAGGCGCCGAGGTGATTGTCTCTGGCATACTTATCAGCGATGTTAACATACTCTGAAGCGACCCTGATAGAGGTCAATCGCTCAGCATAAAGCTGCCTCAGGCTAGTAACATCGGCGGCTGGTAAATCTTTGCTGACCACGGCCACTATTTTTACCCGGCCAAACTTGAGGTCAAGAAGCTCAGTTGCCGGGCTGGACGGGAACTGATAAAGATGCTCCCTGAGCCAATCCCGGCCGGTAATGGCTAAATCAAAATTACCGTTAGCTACCTGCAAGGGCATATCCTGCGGTCTAATCACCTTAATTGTGACCCCGTCCAGGCTAATGGTTGGTCGACGATTACCTGCCGCTGACGGGTAATCATCAATGCGGATGCCCGCTTTACTCAGTAGCTCAGCGGTAGGTTTTTGCTGATGCCCATCGGGTAAAGCCAACCGCACCGTGTCTTTGGCGACTTTACCAGGCCGATACTGCCCGGCGACCTCACGAGTTCTGGTAACGTCTCCCGTTGAAGGAGGCTTCTCCGAATTGGCTAATTTACTATCAATAGAAGCCAGTATTTGGCTCAGGTCGTTCCTTTCCCAGCTTGTTTTATTGGCGATAAGGTGGGCACTAAAACCAAGCATATTGCTTACTGTCACCAGGTTGTGGTTAAAGGTCTCCTCCCCGGTTCTCCCCGAGATTAAAGCTAAATCAGCACTCTCCGGGGGATAAGCCTCAGCGGCTCCCCATAAGGGAAAGACACTGAACCGGCGCAGCCGTTGGTGCAGGGCAAAGGATTCCGCCAGGTTAGGATACTCACTGGCCAGACGGATAATGCCCCTCTTCGCAGCGATTGCCTCCACGCCAGGCGCTCCTCCGGACTGACTGGCAACCATATATAAGGTGCCCTCTCCATAGCCCAGATTTCTCAG
>JACQOL010000054.1 GCA_016202555.1 Chloroflexota bacterium
CATGAAACTTTACTTTAATATAGCCTAAGTTGAAGCTATTGTCAATAATGAGTTCTCGCCATTGGCGGTTCGGGTGATATTGTGGTAATATTTGTTCAATTTGGAGGGTAATATGGCATATGAATATGAAATTAACGCAATTGCCAAGGAAGAATCCTGGCGGATGTTCCGTATCATCGGCGAAATGGTGGAGGGTTTTGATAAGCTCGCGGATATAGAGCCAGCAGTAACTATCTATGGTTCGGCGAGGCTTATCATCGATGATAAGCTTTACGAGCAGACAAAGGAAATAGCCTATCGTCTGGGACAGTTAGGCTTTTCTATCATCACCGGTGGTGGACCTGGTGTCATGGAGGCAGCCAATAAGGGTGCTATGGAAGCTGGGGTGACATCAGTGGGACTGAATATCGAGCTGCCCAAGGAACAGATTAGTAATTCTTACACGACAAAGTCAATGACGTTTAGGCACTTCTTTGTTCGTAAAGTAATGCTGGTGAAGTATGCTACTGCCTTTGTCTTCATGCCTGGCGGCTTGGGCACTCTTGATGAGTTAAGCGAGGTGTTAACTCTGATGCAAACTCACAAGATGAAGCCGTTCCCCGTAATCTTATATGATAGCAAATACTGGAAAGGACTTCTGGATTGGCTGAAGAGTACCATCTTGGCCGGGGATTTTCTTGACGAAGAAGACCTTAATTTGCTGAGAGTTTGCGATGAAGTTGATACCGCCATTGAGATAGTGCAGAAATGGCATAACAGGCAGGAAATTGTTGGTGATAAAGCCGTGGTCAGATAAAGCGGATAAATCACCTCGTCGATAATTTATCGTCAAACCATCATTCTCAACGCGAGTCAGGTCGGTTTTGTCTGACAAAAGTCTTTAATTCAGCATAGCCTCATCCTGGTACTCAGGGACTGCCGTCTTCCAGCTAAGCTTGTCTCTTATCAAGCGGGCGAAATTCTGAGCTGCTTCTGGCTCACCATGGGTCACAAAGACACGCCGGGGCGGGCTCTGGAGACTGGATAACCATTTCAGAACCTGTTCCTTATCGGCGTGGGCGGAAAAACCATGTAGCTGCAGTACCCTGGCTCTTACCGGGTAGTATTGCCCCAGTATTCTAACTTCTTTGGCACCATCAGCAATCTGTCTTCCTAGAGTTCCGATTGCCTGATAGCCGACAAAGAGTATGGTGCTCTCCGGTCTGGAGATATTGTTAACCAGATGGTGCTTAATCCTGCCACCAGTGCACATCCCGGAGCCAGCAATGATGATGGCTCTACCGGCTATATTGTTTATTGCCTTTGACTCGTCAACAGTTCTGACCAGGCTTAGCCCGGGGAAATCAAAAGGCGACTTCCCCTGGCGCAGGAGTTCCCTCATTTCGGCATCAAATAGTTCAGCGTGATGCTTGAAGACATCGGTGACACTCACTGCCATCGGGCTATCAATGAAAACCTTGAGCAGCGGAACGCGATGCTCAAGCTGGAGCTTATTAAGATAATACAGGACATCCTGTGACCTTTCTAAAGCGAAGCTGGGGATGACGACATTCCCTCCGGCTCTGGCGGTGTTATTGACGACTTGAGCCAGCTCATTGACTGAGTCTTCGGGCCTTCCCAGTAACCTATCGCCGTAGGTGGACTCGACCAGGACATAGTCTGCCTCTTTAAATGAAGTTGGGTCTCGGAGTATCGGTTTGCCGCTACCACCGATATCGCCTGAAAAGATGATAAGCCTTTCCTCACTATCTTGATGCGTCCTGACTTTGATAATAGATGAACCCAAGACATGCCCGGCGTCATAAAAAGTGGCTTCAATACCTTCACCTATCTTGACAGTCTCTCCGTAGCCTACCGGCACAAACAGTGGGGAAACAGCCTTAGCATCATCGGCGGTGTAAAGCGGAATCTCCGGGTGGGGGCCTTTTCTGCCTTCTCGTTCGTGTCTCTTTTTCTTAAATTCGGCATCTTCCTCCTGTATTTTCCCGGCATCCTGGAGGATGATTTCAGCAATTTCGGCGGTAGCTGCCGTGCAGTAGATTGGACCGTGGAATCCTTCCCGTACCAGCTTGGGCAGTAAGCCACAATGGTCAAGGTGAGCATGGGTTAACAGGACTGCTCCCAGGCTTTCCGGCGGAATCGGGAACGGCTCCCAGTTTCTCCCGCTAAACTCTCTCTCCTGGTAAAGCCCGCAATCCACTAAAAATCTGGAGCTATTGAATTGAAGGAGGTATCGTGAGCCGGTGACATTTTGGGCGGCGCCGAGGAAAGTCAGTTTGATGTTCAAAATTTCAACCTAGCAGAGCTTATTCTTTAACACCGGGTATTTTTTATCTGGTCTTATTGCATAGAATCTAAGAGAAGAACCGGGCTAATAATAATCCCTCTTCTCAAATTTGGTGTATCCTGCCGCAGTGTGGGCAGGTGATTGTTGACCCTTTGAAATTGGGGGGCACTCGTAACCTGGTGCCGCAATCACAGTTGATTGTCTTATAATTACTGAGCCGCCACATTACATCTGAAGTCTCACGAGCCCGTCCTATCTTGTCCGCTTCCTCTACTTTCGCCTCCGGTCGCTTTATTGCCAGTGGGGGTGCCCCGGCAGCTATTCCGCTAGCCGGGATAATCCTGCCACCTTGATGAATCTGGCGGTAAGCCTGGTCATAATCACTGAAAGAGGCCCCGGCCATAGCCCGGAGGATGCGTATCCTCTCTGAGATAGGCGGGTGAGTACTGGAGAGGTCGCTTGCTTTCATCCCTTGCTGGCGAAATGGGTTGACGATATACATCGGCGCCGTTGCCTGGTTGGCCGATTTTAACTGTCCGGTTGAAGCCCCTAGTTTTTCCAGCGCTGATGCTAACCCTTCGGGGTATCTGGTATACAAAGCTGAAGAAGCATCAGCCAGATACTCTCTTTTTCGAGAGATGGCAAAGTAAATGAGTTGAGCCATAATCGGTGCCAGTATCATGAAGACTAAAGCCGCCAACAGAATTATTATTTGGCCCTGGCCACCGCTATCCCGTTTGGAGTTTCTTCTTGACCCGCTCATGCCGCCGTATATTAGAAAACGTGACCCGTACCATGCCAGAATGACGATTGTGCCAAGCAGGACACCGCACATCGCCATCAACAACACATCCCGGTTCTTGACGTGAGATATTTCATGCCCGATGACTCCTTGCAGTTCATCGCGGTTGAGTTGCTGCAGAAGTCCCGAGGTGACGGTTACCGTTGCCCGGTTAGGGTCTCGACCGGTAGCGAAGGCGTTTAGTGCCGGGTCATCAATGATATAGATATCAGGCATCCGCTCCAGCCCCGAAGCAATCTTCATCTCTTCAACAATGTTGTAGAGACGGGGGTGGTCATCGCGGCTGATTTTTCTGGCTCCTGATATACTAAGCAGCAGGCTATCCCCCTGGAAATAGGCAAATAAACTCATTACAACCCATATCATCAGGGCGATGACTAAACCGGCAATAGCATTATCGAAAAAATAGAGACCCAGGAAATAGCCAATCAGCACCAGCAATGCTCCCATGCCGATTGCCAGCACCGTTGACCTGATTTGATTAGACCTGATTTGTTCCCACATCGTTAGAGCGTCTTCTTACTGAGCGAAGCTAACCTTGGGGGCTTCTTTTTCGGCGGCTACGCTAACTTCAAAGAACTCGCTGGCCTTAAAACCAGTCATACCGGCGATGATGTTAGAGGGGAACATCTGCGTCTGGTTGTTGTATTTTAGGACAGAATCATTGTAGAACTGGCGAGAAAAGCTTAGCTTGTTCTCAGTTGAGGTAAGCTCCTCCTGAAGGGCCAGGAAATTCTGATTGGCTTTAAGGTCGGGGTAATTTTCCACCACAACCATTAGGCGGGATAAAGCCGAGCTTAGCTCACCTTCGGCCTTGGCTCTGACACCGGCTCCGGAGGAGGCAGCCTGCTGGGCAAGGTTACGGGCGTTGGTGACTGCTTCCAGGGTGCCCCGTTCGTGCTTCATATAACCCTTGACTGTTTCCACGAGGTTAGGAATCAGGTCGTAGCGTCTTTTAAGCTGGACATCAATCTGCGCCCAGGCAGTCTTAACCTGGTTGCGTAGTCTCACCAGTCCGTTATAAGC
>JACQOL010000056.1 GCA_016202555.1 Chloroflexota bacterium
CTTCATAACGCTGACCCACCTGTAGTGGCGGTTAGTCTTAATCGCCGGGTGGCGTTTATAGCAAAAGAAGAACTATTTCGCTCTCGATTCTCCAACTATTTCTTCGGCCGTCTTGGTGCCTTTCCAATACACCGCGGGCGATTGGATAGGCAAGCGCTGCGTCAGGCACAGAGAGTTTTGGTCAATGGTCTGGCTTTGGTCATCTTCCCTGAGGCAACGAGGAGTAAGAACGCTCAATTAGGCCCGGCTTTTCCGGGCTCAGCTCTAATCGCTGTACGTAGCGGTGCTCCAATTCTTCCGGTGGGCATCACCGGCACCGAGAAAATCAAAGGGGCTACCTGGTGGCTGCATCGCCCGCGAATAACGGTTAACATTGGTCGTCCCTTCCATTTGCCACCACTTAATGGTAAATTGTCCAGAACAGAGCTTGCCGGGCTGACCAACTTTATTATGGGGCATATCGCTGAGCTTCTCCCGGTCGAATATCAAGGAAATTATGCCAGTAAGGAGAACTAGGTGGCACTAAGCGTTGAAAGAGCGGCTGGAATCGGGTTTTGCTTCGGGGTTAAGCGAGCCATTGACATCCTGGAGAAGGTTGCCCTCCAGTATGGTCAGGTGGAAACTTTGGGAGCGGTCGTTCATAACCAGCAGGTATTGCAGAGGCTGGCTGATATTGGCATCAGGGTGGCGAATAGTGTGAATGATATTAAGGGTAACACGGTGGCGATTGGCGCTCATGGAGTCAGCCCACGGCTAGAAGATGAGATTCGGGCTCGCTATACTGATGTCATTAATACTACTTGCCCCTTTGTTCACCGCGCCCAGGTAGCGGCTCGCCGATTAGCCAGATCCGGGTTTTCGGTCGTTATCTACGGAGATGCTGACCATCCCGAGGTCAGGGGTATTCTTGGTTGGGCTGATGGCAAGGGTATAGCGACTCTGGATGCGAACTTTATCACCACACTGGAGCCTTTACCCCGCCGTTTAGGGGTTCTCTCCCAGACGACCCAGATACCAGCCCGTTTTATTGAATTTGTCAAAAAGCTCGTTGATTCTACCCTGACTAAAGACAGCGAGCTGCGCATTATCGATACTATTTGTCATGATATTAGAGAACGCCAGCGAGCCGCTCTTGATTTGGCGAAGAGGGTAGACCTGATGTTGGTGATTGGCAGTCATAGCAGTGCCAATACTAAGCACCTTGCCGAGTTGTGTGCTACAGCAACCAAAACCTATCTCGTTGAAACGGCTGGGGAAATCCAGCCCCTCTGGCTCGAGGGGCATCACCGGGTTGGTGTCACCAGCGGTGCTTCGACGGCTGACTGGACGATAAATGAGGTGCTGGCTAAACTAACCGAGCTGGGTGGCTAGATACCTTTCTGTTGCCGTTCCGTAGAAAAACGTACTACCGGTAATTCGGTAATAAGGTAAGGTGATGCGATATTTTGTAGTTGGCTGGTCACTACTCAAAAAACCGGGATTACTTATTCAGTCCCCTCTGCATACCACGTATGTATGCAATGTCACCAATATGCTGGGCTAAATGAACTACAATAAGGCTAAAAACTGCCCCGATAGTTGTGTCACCCCGGCGGGGCATGTTTATTATCTTATCAAAGTCAGCATTGTTTTTACCCTTTAGGTATTGCAGTGTTCTCACCCGTACTGCTTCAGCATAATTCATTAAATCTTCCAGTGTCAGGACAGGGAAAGTGATAATTTGCTCAGGCGTATAACTGGAGCCAGTGTCACTAACGGACATATTGAGTTTCTGGTACCACTTTTCTACCTCCCATATCTGAAGCTGGTTGAGAATTCGCCCTTGGACAAATCCATCTTCCGACCTTGCCAGGTGGAAAAGAATTAGTCCTATCGAGTTACTTTCAACTCCCGGCCGCCACATCAATTCATAAGGACTTAGCCCAGTGATTACCCTGCTTATCCCTTGTTTTACGCGCTCTAACTCGTCCTGAATAAATTCGCTAGTCTCCATATAGGGAATCCTCCTTTCTCGGAATAATAACCGCGCTTAGTGGTTGCCAGAGCCGTTTGCGATAATTGTAGTTTCTCCATACCTAGTTGTCAACACGGTTATTACACAGATTTCAGGCTTGGTTCTCCTTGTGTGAGGTGAATCGTTGCCACTTTTCTGGTGGGGGTGGCGGGGAAAGGTAGCTGCCGATGATTAATCCAACGAAGGAGACCGCCACACCGATGAAAGCTGGCTCTAAAATAAAAAGAAGCGGCGGGGAGAGACCCGGTAGCACCAGGAATGTCCAGAGACCCGAAGCGGCTGCCCCCAACAGGGACGAGGTGATGGCTCCGGTAGCCGTTGCCCGTTTCCAGTAGAAAGCCGCCAGGGTGGGTAGGAATGTTGCCGGGATGATGATGCGGAAGGTAAGCTCGGTTAACGAGATGACGTTGGGGATAAGCCCGGCAAAAAGTAGACCGGTCACGCCCATAAGGGCGCTTAACCATCTTATCCGGTTCATGCTCATTTTTGTCTTGGGCCAGATACCTCTTACCAGTAATGTAGCTGCCACTATCTGGAAGATAACCACAGCAATGGCGCTACCACCCAGCATAGCTATGTCCACCAGTCCTCGTAAGCCCGGAGCGAGAGTTTCAGCCAGAGCTGGCATGGCGGCCTCTGGCTCTATGTTCGGGAAGCTTACGCTGGCACTCATGCCGATGAAAGCCGCCGCTAGCCCCATTGCTATTATCACGAAACCGGCGATGCCAAGCCCTATCTTGGCGGTGCGGGCGTTTTTAGCCGAGAAAAGTAATTGGTAAATATCGGGTGCCACCCACATACTCAGGGTCATCACCCAGAAGAAAGCCCATACTAATAACATGGCATCCGAAGAGAAAAGGTTAAAAGAGCCACTGGGAAGGGCAGCGGTAAGTTTATCCCAGCCACCAGCATGATTGATGGCGGTGGGAATCAGCACGAGAAGTCCGGCTGCCAGGATGATGAGCTTGATGATGTTAGTCACTCCTGAAGCCCAGAGCCCACCCAGGGCAGTATAGGCAATAAAGGGAACGGCCATGATGAGCATTGCCGGGAAAAGTGAGATGCCGAAGACGGATTGTAGCACTGTACCGCCACCAACGAAGCCGATGCTCAGCAGAATGGTGTAGGCTAATGTTCCCAGTATGGCAACGATGATTCTGGGAGCGGTACCATATCGTATATCGAAAATATCGGTGAGAGAGTACTGGGCCAGGGCGCGCAGCCTGCCGGCTACGGTGAAGAAAAGAATCCAGGCACCAACGGCTAGCATGATGAAGAACCAAGCTCCGGAGAGACCGAAAGAATAGCCCAATCCAGCCACCCCTAAAGTGGCGCTGGAAATTCCGGCCGCCAGGGTCATGGCGATAAAGAAGGCATTAAACTTCCGCCCGGCTATCAAGTAGTCGTCGTAGTTGCGGGAGCGCCGATACATCACCACGCCGATAATGAACATTACCACCATGTAGCCAATTACCAGAGCACCATCAATAAAACTAGACATCTTTCCTCCTTCTTTAGATAGCAATAAAAAACCCCGCCTACCGTTTGGTAAGTGGGGTCAAAATTAAATACTGCTAGCCCCGATTGCAATCACGGAACGGCACTAATTTCTAGGCAGGTCTCCTGACTTCTGGCTCTTCATTACCCTTGCGCCTTCCCATCTGCCGACAGTGGCACTATGCAAGGGAACTCCCCAGTTACAGTGGCGGGCCCGTGCCGGAATCTCACCGGCTTTCCTATTCTCCCTCAGGGCACCTAGATTATTTCTGTTTCCAGTAGCTACTTTAGCAGAGACAATTGAGAAAGTCAATAGCTATCTGATAAGATATAAAGATAATCGTACTTTTGATTTAACTACTTAAAAGAAAGGATAAAAATGGGTTTAAGCTGTGGCTTGATAGGCGTCCACTCTTCGGGGAAAACAGTTATTTTTAATGCTATTACTGC
>JACQOL010000059.1 GCA_016202555.1 Chloroflexota bacterium
AATGAGGTTGGTTTGGGGCTGGTGCCCGATAACACAATGGGTCGGTTATATCGTGATTTGCTGGGTAAGGCAAACCAGCGTCTGGCAGAGCAGGCTGACGAGGTCTACGTGATAGTTGCCGGCCTGCCACTTAAGATAAAGCCATTACCTTTTGCAGACTAATCCATCCATAACCCCACCGGGATAAGGCTTTTTTGCCCGCATTATTACTGACATGATAAACTGGGGAAAATCAAGGGGGAAGCAATAATAAATGTCTCTCTTTATCACATTTGAGGGGGGAGAGGGGAGTGGTAAGAGTGTGCAGGCACACTCATTATATAATAAGCTCCTCCGGTCAACTATTCCAGCGGTTCTAACTCATGAACCTGGCGGCACCCCTTTAGGCGAATATGTAAGAGGGTTATTAAAGTGGACTGATGCGTATATATCGCCAGAAGCTGAGCTGCTGATGTTTAATGCTTCTCGTGCTCAATTGCTTAGTGAGGTCATTCTTCCTAATATTGGAAATGGTAAGGTTGTTATTTGTGACCGTTTTGTAGATTCTACCATTGCCTATCAAGGGTATGGACGAGGACTAGATTTAGTTGTAGTAAGAAGAATTAACGATGCCACTGTTAAAGAGTTAACACCTAACCTCACCGTCTTACTGGATATTCCATTTGAAAAAGGGCTTGATCGCGTAAGCCTAAGGAGCAAACAAAAGGACCGTTTTGAGCGGGAGAACATCGCTTTCCACCAGAGGGTGAGAGAAGGTTACCTTAAAATGGCAGCCAATGAGCCAGAACGTTGGCTGGTAATAGATGCCACTCAGTCGAGAGAGAAGATAGCCAAAATTATCTGGCAAAGAGTCAGCCAGCTATTGGCTAGGCCAGTAGACTGAAAGCTAAAGACCGTGTAAAATAGAGTCGTGGAGTGTGATTATGCCAGAGTCAGGTGAGGGACTGAAGGCGAATCTCAATATTGCCAGCGGTGCCAAGCCATTATCGGTTAAGGATATGGAGGCTATTGCCAGGAAGATACGCTGCCATATTATTGCAATGACGGGGAAGGCAGGTAGCGGGCATCCCGGCGGCTCTCTCTCGGCGGTGGAGATTGTTACTGCTCTCTATTTCGGGCTGCTGCGCCATAATCCCAAAGACCCGCATTGGCCAGACCGGGATAGGTTTATCCTCAGCAAGGGGCACGCCGCTCCCCTGCTTTATGCCGCTCTGGCTGAATGTGGCTACTTTCCGGTAGAGGAGCTATCTACCCTGAGACAAATAAATAGTCGTCTTCAAGGGCATACCGACCGAATTCTTACCCCTGGTGTTGAGGTATCCACTGGTTCTCTGGGGCAGGGGTTATCTTTTGCCGTTGGTGTTGCCTTGGCGGGTCGTCTTAATTTGCAGGCATATCGGGTTTATGTTTTGCTCGGTGACGGCGAGTGCGATGAAGGACAGGTGTGGGAAGCAGCCATGGCTGCTTCCCATTTTAAGGTGGATAATCTGGTCGCTATTGTTGATAACAACGGACTGCAAATTGATGGCTGGAATCGCGATGTTATGAACCTGGAGCCTTTTAATAAGAAATGGCAAGCCTTTGGCTGGCAGGTTATCGATGTTGATGGCAATAATCTTAGCGAGCTGATTAGTGCCTTTAATCAAGCCAAATCAGTTAAGGGGCAACCTACTGTGGTTATTGCTCATACCATCAAGGGTAAAGGAGTCAGCTTTATGGAGAATAAAGTTGATTTTCATGGTACAGCGCCAACTCCTGCTGAAGTAGAGATAGCTCTGAAGGGATTGGAGTAGAGATGTCTCCTGAAGTTTCTCTGAGGGAAGCCTATGGTCATGCCCTGGTGGAGATGGGTAAGGAAAACCCGGATATTGTTGTGCTGGACGCCGACCTGTCTAAGTCAACGATGACCCAGTACTTCGCTAAAGAGTTTCCCGGTCGTTTTTTTGACTGCGGTATCGCCGAGCAGAATATGATGGGTATCGCCGCTGGCTTGGCCGCCTCCGGTAAAATCCCTTTTGCCAGTAGTTTCGCTGTTTTTGTTCCCGGGCGTTGTTTTGACCAGATTCGTATGTCTATTGCCTATTCCAGATTCAATGTCAAACTGGTAGTAACTCACGGGGGAATAAGTGTCGGTGAAGATGGTGTCTCTAACCAGTCGGTTGAAGACCTATCGCTGATTTGCTCGCTACCTGGTTTGACGGTTATTGTCCCGGCTGACGCTATTGAGGCGGTGCAAGCAGTTAAGGCAGTGGCGGCTTATGAGGGACCTTGCTACGTCAGGTTGTGCCGTCCTAAACTACCATTGGTCAATGATAATGACTATCATTTTAATCTAGGAAGGGCGGTAACGATGAGGCAAGGGAAAGATGTTACCATCATTGCCATTGGTACAATGGTGGTGGCGGCTTTAGAGGCGGCTAATGGTCTCCAGCAAGAAGGTATTGACTGCGGCGTGCTAAATATGTCAACCCTTAAGCCGCTTGATGAAGCGGCGATTATTCAGGTGGCGACCAGTTGCGGAGCTATTGTTACTGCCGAAGAGCATCTGGAGCATGGTGGGTTGGGGAGTATTGTTGCTCAGGTTGTTGCCCGGCACCGGCCAGTGCCGATGGAGTTTGTGGCTATCAAGGATACCTATGCCGAATCAGGTAAAGCGGGTGAGCTTTTACAGAAGTACGGGCTGACAGCTAAGGACATTAAGCAAGCTGTTCACACGGTGCTAAAGAGGAAGCTAAGTGCCTCTGCTACTTGATGTCCTCACTTGTCTTGTCGTCAGGAAATGGGTGAAGCCCACCAGGCAGGGCAGAGCCAGACTATAAATAATTAGTACCCCGGGTACTTTCAGCCACCAGCAGACCAGCGGCAGTGGTACAAACAGGAAGATACTGGCAATCGTGACCTTTTTCGTAATCGCCAACACCACCAGTGACGGTCCAGCCACGATTAACAGCGGCTTTGTGATTAAGGTGAGCAGGATACCAATGGTCGTCGCTTCTCCCCGCCCTCCTCGGAAGCCGATGAAAATGGGCCAGTTGTGACCTACTACTGCGGCTAAGCCCGTGATTAAAATGGCTATCTGGGGCAGAGTGGCAGTCTGGGCAATCAGAATTGCCAGAGTCCCCTTGCCAGCGTCAATAATGCCTACCGCCACCCCTGTTTTAGCCCCTAGCTGCTGAAAGGCATTGGCGGCACCCATATTACCATCCCCCATCTGTCGAATATCCCTGCCTTTAAGCAGTCGCTCGGCGATATAAGCGGTGGGGATAGAGCCTAGAAGGTAACCTAAGGTGACGATTAGCCAGGGCATATTTACCCCTTATTTGGTGCCGGGAGAGGGACTCGGACCCTCAAGGATTTTACTCCGGCGGATTTTAAGTCCGCTGCGTCTGCCAATTTCGCCACCCCGGCACTGATGTTA
>JACQOL010000061.1 GCA_016202555.1 Chloroflexota bacterium
GTATTGAAGCAGGTAACACCGATATTGAAGTATCGGGAGCCAGTAAGGTTAGTGGTATTATCAAGGCTACCGATGTGAAATTTGAAGTGTCGGGAGCCAGTAATGTTGACTTAGAAGGCTCAGCGAACACCACTATGCTGAGCGCCTCTGGTACCAGCAAGCTAAACCTGGCTAATTTTCTGATTAGCTATGCTAATGTCAATCTTAGCGGCGCCAGTGAAGCGACAATACAGGCCAAAGAAAAACTAGATACTGCTCTCAGCGAAGCTGCAACGCTCTTTTTTCTGGCAAATCCGACAATTGGCAGCATCAGCGTCAGCGGGGCTTCAACGATAAAACATAAATAAATGGTTACTCACTAATTGGAATCTGGGGCACGATTTCCTTGGCTATCGTATCAGAAAGCGTTTTTCTGAGGAAAGATTTTTATGGCTTGCCGAGGAGACAGAGGGAACTACTAGACACGCGAAACACCTTAGCGTCGTTGGGGGAGTTGTCGCCAGTCGGATCTCCCAAGCTAACTACTCAACAGGGGGGAACTATTCAGAACCCAGCGGATCAGCTGGAGCCTCACCTTTTGATCGGGCTTTCGGCTACCGGCGTCACCGTGCTGGTACATCGGCTCATCCCCGGGTCGAGAAATTTCTGGATAGCATCCGGGGAATTGACTTCAACTAGATACCAAATGATGTGTTGCGGCCAGGCACCCCAGCGACCTTTAACGGTTAGTCCCTGGGCATTCTTATCGATTAAGGTATCGGCCCCTCCCTCATCTTTAGGGCAGGTCTCGGGTGTATGAACCTGAGTAATCATGAATAGCATAGCAATCCTCCTTCTTTTCGCTAATTCCTTTTTTCGGTGGTTATGTCTGGATATTAGTTCAATCAGAGACCGCAGCTAGCGCAGCCAGTTGAGCTGCAGCCAGAGCAGGAGCTGCCTCCAATTGGAGAAGCCTGCCCGCCGCTGTCTCTGGAAAGACAAGCAAAGGCGGATAATATCCGCTCGGCGCTTTGCTGGCAGCGAGGACAGGTAGACGTATCACTAGCCAGGCTTAACGGGCGTAATTGCTCAAACTTGAATCCACACTTGGGGCAAACATACTCATATATTGGCATTTTCCCCTCCAAAATTAGTTTAACCATTTTCAGTTACTGGGTCAAGTCTTGTAGACCATCTTACCTCAATAATGTTCATCTCGACTGCGTAATAGGTTATTGACAGGGAAGTTATTGAGGAGTATAACGGGGATAAACAAGGCAAACGTAGCAGGTAAGCGAGTTATTCCACTGCGTAATATCTTTTGATTGAGGATAAAGGGAGGTAAAGAAAATGCTTTGTCAGCAGTGTGCCTATCCTAATCCTGATGAAAATAACTTTTGTGGTAATTGTGGTGCCCCTCTGCCGAAAACCGGTGGGGTAACCTTGAAGGACTTGGTGGCTGCCGGCTTACTTAAAGCTGGTGACGAGCTGACGATAAGCCTCCGGGGGAAGGATATAACCGCGGTTCTTTTGGCGGATGGGAAGATAAGGTATCAGGATAAAACCTATGACGGGCCGCTGGCCGGTGCCATCGCAGTTAGAGGACAAACCTGTGATGGCTGGTTTTGCTGGAAAGCAGTCGACCATACTGCGGGTAGAAGCTATGGTCTTAGCCATTATCGGAGTGCCTTGTTGAAACAAAGGGAGGGGAAGTCCCAATAGTGCTATTCAATTAGTAATTGTACACTTATGAATGCCTGCTCTGGAATCTTTAAGTTGTTTTAAGCCTTAAAGCGGACCAGGTCTCGTCTACTGAAAACATAGCTACTGCTTCCAGTTTAATTGACTGAGCGTATTCTCTAATGGTATCCCGGTTAATATCCACTTTTATTTTTGAAGTTCCCTTCGGGTAGCTAACCCACAGTAATCCTTTCGGTTTTAATAACATCTTCAATTGGGGTAGTTTCGCCTCCAACTCCTTTCTTGAAGTTACGAAAACCTGTACCAGGTCAACCGGCTCAGTCGACTTACTAAGGAGAGTAACATTTTGTGGTAGCTCACCGAGGCTTGTTTTGTAGTCCTTCGGCTGGTTAATGAGAAGCACTTTATAGTTTTCTTTGATGAGGAGCTTTTGAGCTACTGATTTATCTGTCATGAATTCTGGCTCTCTTTTATTGGTGCCGAAGGTCGGACTCGAACCGACACGAGGGTTACCCCTCAACAGTTTTTGAGACTGCCGCGTCTACCATTCCGCCACTTCGGCTTTTTAAAATTTAAGTTTGTGAATTTACTTATAGCCTAATTTATGGTGCCGAGGAGGAGACTTGAACTCCTACGAGCTTGCGCTCACCACCCCCTCAAGATGGCGCGTCTGCCAGTTCCGCCACCCCGGCATTTTGGCTATTGCTTCTTTTCCTCATCTTCTCCGGGGAAATTACACCGATACCACCAGGACCGCATGCGCCGGGAGCGCCGACCCCAAAGGAAACTCAGCCCCAGAATAATGAGAATCACCGGCCAGGTATAACCCCATACCGAACCGGTGATTACCCCCAGCTTGACCAGGAGAGCGATGACACCAATCGCCAGTAGTATCAGACCAAAACTCATTTCCTTTCTCCTTTTTGGCAGGAGTGGCAGGATTCGAACCCGCGACCGACGGTTTTGGAGACCGCTGCTCTACCGGACTGAGCTACAC
>JACQOL010000062.1 GCA_016202555.1 Chloroflexota bacterium
ATTTAATGCTTATGGTAAATATCCAGGAATTTAAGTTAGGTTCTTTTATAGTAGATAGCAAGCATTTTATTGGAAATATAAAAATAGTAGAAAATAAGATAAGGTACTGGGACAGGCCAGAAGATTATGTTCTTGAAATGCACGAAATAGAATCTGTTTTAAAATTAGCTCCGAAGATCATTGTTATAGGCACTGGTGCAGGTGGCCTGTTAAAGGTATCAGACGCCATAAGGCAGAGAATTTTAAGGAACAATATTGAGATGGTAGTTGATATTGCGAAACGGCATAAGCTGATGACGGTGATGGATAATACTTTCGCCACTCCCTATTTCTTAAGGCCTATTGAGTATGGGGTTGACCTGGTTGTCCATTCAACAACCAAGTATCTAAACGGACACTGTGATGTGGTGGGTGGGGCGGTGGTTACAAGTACTGATGAACTAACCGAGAGGGTTCAATTCCTGCTGAATGCGATGGGTACCTGTGCTTCTCCCTTTGACTGCTGGCTGGTGCTGCGCGGGATTGAGACGCTGGCGGTGAGGATGAGACAGCATCAGGAGAATGCTGCGGCGGTGGCTAAGTATCTCGCGGGACATCCGGCGGTCAAGAGGGTCTTTTACCCCGGGCTTGAGTCTCATCCCGGGCACCAAATCGCTAAAAGGCAGATGAAGGGGTTTGGCGGGATGGTCTCCTTTGAGGTAAAGGGGGGAGTTACCGCGGTTAATGCCTGTCTGAAGAGAATTAAGGTCTTTGCCCTGGCTGAATCGTTGGGTGGGGCGGCTTCTCTGGCTGAGTACCCGGCGACGATGAGTCACGCTTCGATGCCTAAAGAGTTCCGTGAAAAGGTGGGCATCACTGACGAGCTAATCCGGTTGTCGGTAGGACTGGAAAATGTTAATGATTTGGTTGAGGATTTGCGTCAGGCGCTAGAATCTAGCTGAAGGAGTGGGGGATGTCTTACGCCAGAGCTTTGCATTGCCGAAAATGCGGGCGGGAGTACCCGGTGGAGGCTCGCAGTTTATGTGAGTCCTGCCTTAGTCCGCTGGATGTCAGCTATGACTACCAGGCAATGGCTAAAGTGGTAAGCCGACGGAAGTTGGCTAAGCAACCCTTGGGCATGTGGCGTTATAAGGACTTACTACCGGTTAGTGGTGCTGTGGTGGATATTGGTACCGGCTCTACCCCGCTGGTTAGGGCTGATAGGTTGGGAGGGGAATTGGGGCTGGATGAGTTGTACATCAAGAATGACTGCCTTAATCCAACTTATTCTTTTAAGGATAGGCCGGTCTCGGTTGCTGTCACCAAGGCGAGGGAATTCGGATTTGATACTTTAGCCTGTGCCTCAACGGGTAATCTGGCGGCGAGTGTCGCCGCCCACGCTGCCAAAGCGAAGATGAAGGCTTATGTTTTCGTTCCGGCTGATGTCGAACCGGGTAAGCTGGTCGGAGCGGCAATCTATAATCCGGTTCTGGTGACTGTTAATGGTAACTATGATGATGTTAATCGCCTTTGCGCTCGGCTGGTGGAAAGATATAATTGGGGTTTCATTAACATCAATCTCCGACCTTATTATGCTGAAGGCAGCAAGACTTTAAGTTATGAGGTGGTAGAGCAATTGGGGTGGCGGGCGCCTGACTGTGTGGTGTATCCGGCGGCTTCAGGGCTTAGCTTTACCCGGATATGGAAGGGTTTGGAAGAGCTGGCGATGCTGGGCTTAATTGAGCAGCCAGTTAATACCCATATGTATCTTACTCAGGCGGCTGGCTCTTCACCCATCGTTAATGCCTTCCATTCAGGCTCCCTCCATGTGAATCCGGTCAAGCCAGATACTATTGCTAAGTCACTAGCTATTGGTAACCCGGCTAATGGTAACTATGCCCTGATGGTCGTCAGCCAGTCAGGGGGTGGGGCTTGTGCCGTTACCGATGAGGAAATCCTGGACGGAGTGAAGTTATTGGCTCAGACTGAGGGTATCTTTGCTGAACCAGCCGGTGGGGTGGTAATTGCCAGCCTTAAAAAATTGGCGGCTTCGGGAGTAATTAAAAAAAATGAGCTTACCGTGGCTTTTATCACCGGCGCCGGACCGAGGACGCAAGAAATAGTGTCTGATATTGTTCATCCCTTTATTGTCGAGCCTAATCTTGAATCATTTGAAAAGGTAGTCGGGGTACGAGTTTAAGCTGGTCATAATTCACTCGTGTCATACTAATCCGGCGAGTGCTAAAGGGGGGCTAAAATGGTTAAGAGACAAGTAATGTTTACCTTCCCGGAGAAGCTGATTAAGGAGCCGATTATTTATAATCTTGGGCGGCAGTTCAGCATAGTGACTAATATCCGCCGTGCTGATGTATCTGAGGATAAGGGTTGGGTGGTGTTGGAGCTGGAGGGAGCCGAGGCTGATATTGAGCGAGGTATTGCCTGGGTGACTAGCCGGGGGGTCAGGGTTGACCCCATTATAGGTGATATTGTTGAGGGATAGACTGGTGGGAAGAAGAATGCTGGGAATTATTAAAGAAGTTTTGGGAGGGAAAGATGCCTAGTGAATGGTCGCTTTATAGTGAAAAGGTGATGGAACATTTCAGGAATCCGCGGAATGTGGGGGGAATGGAAAATCCTGATGGTGTTGGGCATGTGGGTAATCCGACCTGTGGTGATATTATGGAGCTTTACCTTAAAATAAAAGATAATATTATCACCGATGCTAAGTTCAAGACCTTTGGTTGTGGAGCGGCTATCGCCACCAGCTCGATGGTTACCGAGATGGTGAAGGGGAAACGCATCGAGGAAGCTCTGGGAATCTCTAATAAGGCAGTTGCCGAAGCTCTGGACGGGCTACCCCCGATTAAGATGCATTGTTCAGTTCTGGCTGAGGAAGCAGTCAAATCAGCGATTGATGACTACATTGCCAAAAGTAAGGGAAAGGATAGTAAGGTTGAATCAAACCCCTGAAATTGGGATTACTATAATAGGTAGGGAGTGTTTATTAACCTTTCTGGGAGTTAAAGAGGGCGTAAGCCCCTCTTTAGAAAATCCTTCCCCCTTCCCCTTGTTAAGGGGAAGGGGATAAAGGGGATAGGGTTACTAAACAATCTCGTGTTAGGGGAAGTGGATTATGGCAGATTATGATGCCGGGTTAAAAGCAGAAATTTTGAGGCTCAAAAAGAGCAAGAAGGCCGTAATTCTGGCACATAACTATCAGCTGGGTGAGGTCCAGGATATGGCTGATTTTGTTGGTGATTCCCTGGAGCTAAGCCAGAATGCGGCTAAAACCGACGCTGATGTTATCGTCTTTTGCGGCGTTCACTTCATGGCGGAGACAGCTTCTATCCTTTGTCCCGATAAGGTGGTCTTGCTTCCTGATATCCATGCCGGCTGTCCGATGTCGGATATGATTACCGCGGAACGTCTGCGGGAGAAAAAGAAGGAGCACCCCGGGGCAGCGGTGGTTTGCTATGTAAATACTACGGCTGAGGTCAAGGCAGAGTCAGATATTTGCTGCACCTCGGCTAACGCGGTCAGGGTGGTGGAAAGTGTTGGTCCCGGAGAGATAATCTTTGTGCCTGACCAGTACCTAGGTAGTTATGTTGCTGCTAAAGCCGGCCGGGGAATGATTCTTTGGCCCGGGTATTGCCCGACCCACAGCAGGATACTGCCGCAGGACATTATCAGGCAAAGGGCCGAGCATCCGCAAGCTAAAGTAATCGTCCACCCGGAGTGCCGGCCGGAAGTAAAGGCTCTGGCTGATGAGGTGCTGAGTACGGGGGGAATGATTCGTTTTGCTCGTGAAACCAGTGCTAAAGAGATAGTTATCGGCACCGAGATTGGGATATTATACCGGCTGAGAAAAGAAAATCCGGGAAAGTGGTTCTTCGCCGCTTCCGAGCAAGCCGTCTGCCCCAGAATGAAATTAATCACCCTGGAGAGGGTCTTATGGTCATTACAGGAAATGACCACAGTAGTTAAGGTTCCTGAAGAGATTCGTCTTAAGGCGAAGGTGGCCGTGGATAAGATGCTGGCGGTAGGGAGGAGCGGGTGAGCGAAGCGGGCCGGGTGGTGGTTCTGATTACCACCGCCACTGAGGCAGAGGCTCACCGTATCGCCGAGCAACTACTCAATCAACGAAAGGCGGCTTGTGTCAACATCGTGCCCAGGGTAGATTCGCAATTCTGGTGGCAGGGTAAGCTCGATTCGGCTCAGGAAAGCCTATTAATCGTTAAAACCGCAGCATCGTTACTCCCAGAACTCATTGAGATGGTCAAAAAAGAGCATAGCTATCAGCTTCCTGAGATAATCGCCTTGCCTATTGTTGGTGGGAATGAAGATTACCTGAGATGGCTGGATAGTGAGGTCGGGCAAGGGTCATAATGGGGGTTTCTTGCCAGCTGACTCTGGATTCGGTGAGCCTGTTATTTTCTAAGTAGTCTTAATTCGTGCTGATTGCGCTTATCGTGGGTGGCTGGTATAATCAATAAATTCATTTGGTAGATTAGGGGATTGACACAATGACGGTGGACAAGAGTCAGAAAATAGACCAGGCAGAGAAGCTTGAGCTGATGCGTCATTCGGCGGCCCATGTTATGGCTGAGGCGGTTCAATCACTCTTTCCTGAGGCTAAATTTGGTATCGGGCCGGCGATTGAAAACGGCTTCTATTATGATTTTGATTTACCCCGTTCGCTTAATAATGATGACCTGTCACTTATTGAGGCTAAGGTTAGGGAGATAATTACCTCGAATGTGCCCTTTGTTAGAGAAGAAGTAACTAAGGCAGAGGCACGGCAGCTCTTCGCTGCTCAGCTGTATAAGCTGGAGTTAATTGATGACATTCCCGATGAGAAGGTTAGCCTGTATCGGCAGGGTTCCTTTGTTGATTTATGCCGCGGACCCCATGTTAAATCCACGCAAGAGATTCCCGGGAACGCTTTGAAACTGGATAGAATAGCCGGGGCTTACTGGAGGGGTTCAGAAACAAATCCGATGCTCCAGAGAATTTATGCTTTGTTGTTCAGGTCAAAGAAGGAACTGGATGAATATCTGGTAAAACAGGAAGAAATCAAGAAAAGAGACCATCGGAAAATAGGCAAGGACCTTGACCTTTTTGTCTTCTCGGATTTGGTGGGGAAAGGCTTGCCTTTATTCACTGAGAAAGGCTCAATAATCAGAAGAACGCTGGAACGTTTTGTGGTTGATGAGGAATTGAAGAGGGGTTACAAGCATGTTTATACCCCTGACCTGGCGAATGTAGCCTTGTATAAAACTTCGGGCCATTATCCCTATTATAAAGACACAATGTATCCGGTAATGAAGGTAGAAGAAGAAGAGCTAATGCTCAGAC
>JACQOL010000058.1 GCA_016202555.1 Chloroflexota bacterium
ATCCTACCTTTTGAACCGTTCGCAAGATTCCCCCTAATTCTTTTATCAGTTGGATTGAGGTATGGGACAGCAACGTTATCTTTATAAAAGTTACTTTTTTCTGTTTTGCGGCAATGTAGAACGCTACGATGGGCGGTAGTAAAACGTTTAGGTGTATGGCCGACATTGGTATTATAAACCCAGACATAATCCGAAACGCCATAGCAAGCATCATCAAGATACTTTACTCTTAAGTATGCGTTTTGCTTTGGGTAGTTGATGAGGAACATGTTACCAGTATCTTTTAAAACCCGCAGAGATTCTTTCGCTAACTTCATATACCAGTCTATATAATCAGCAAAACTTTTTTTGTAATCCCTGTCACCATACTTCACGCCAACATTATAGTCGGGGTCACCGTAAATCATGTCAACGCTTTGGTCAGGAAGTTCCTCAAGTAAATCAAACACATCCTCAAGAAATACTTTATTCAAGAATTTACCTGTATTCATCTTATCAAACGTCTTTCAAATAGTTGTAAAGCTTCATTCTACCATCGTAGTTCCAATAAACGATGTCTTCCATTATGAACATCCATTTTAAAACTTTCAAAAGAACTTCTACTTTTGCTCCGGTCTGAAAGACATTCTGTAAACGCGGGCGTTTTTCTAATATCTTATCAACATTAGTTTCTGTCCCGTTACACATCTCTTCAATAACCTCTAGCAGCTCTGCGAAGGCTTTATTATTCTCATGCTTTTTGTTTTTAAATTCTGCCTCTATTTCAGCATGAGTTCCTTTACCTAGTCCCATTTCAGGTGTTACGTTCACTTTAAAATCAAAATTCCATTTTCTCAATCCTGCAGGACGAAAGATAAACAAGTTTGAACCATCAGGTAAGGTCTCAACGGGATAATAGAATCGTACACCTCGTCCTCGGTTCTCGAACTCAGTTCCTATAAATATGTTAACAACTTTCTGCACTATTTCGTGACGGGTGAGCTTGCCTTGTATCTTAATTCGGTCGCAGTAAATTTCCTTCATTTTATCTCCCTATATTTATCCAATACGCTTATCTTCTCCCTTATAAATCCGCACCCTTCGCTCTGGCTCTCTGCCGGCGCTTTTGGAGGATAGCTCGTTTCTCTGGGCAATGAGGTGCTGCAAGCGCCGAACATAAGCACTCTGCGGGCTGAGCTCCACCGTTTCTTCCCCGCTCTGCACCAGGTTAACCGCCTCCTGTGCCTCACCGAGGGCTACCTTCAAAGAGTCCGCCTTATCGTAGCTACCGGTTGGGATGTCAGCGGGATAGAGAGTACTGAGAAAATGCCTGATTTGAGGCGGCGTGTTACTCCTGAGAACATAGATGGGCAGATTAGCCGCTTCAGCTTCCCTGACCTTTTGCGGCTTGCGGCGATAGTGGCTTTTCGAGGTTACAAATAGAGTGGCACTGCTGAGGTCATCAACTATAGCCAGGCTTTGCGGCATCTCTTTACTCAGCTGCTCAAATCTGCCCCGGTTAACCCCGAAGAGGTAGAGCCTGTGCTGGCTGGTTTCTTTAATGGGTGGATGGCTTTCAATATTGTTCTTGATGGTAGTAGTGGGAGCTCCCTTGTCTTTCCTGACCTCTCCACTCTCATCCAGCCAGCGGGTTTCGGTAGCCAGGGGCTGCCCCCGCAGGATAGCATCTACTGCCTGGTCAACCTCAGGATGGATAGCTACTTTATGCCAGTCCACGATTTCAACAACAATATCAAAAGTGGGGGGTGAAGTGCGCTCCAGTATTGATTTCTGGGTGCCCCGCCGTTTGGCTTCTTCATCACCCAGGACAACGCTCTGAATACCGCCAATGAGGTCAGACAAGGTTGGGTTCATTATCAGGTTTTCCAGGGTATTACCGTGAGCGGTGCCAACCAGCTGAACCCCGCGTTCGGCAATAGTGCGGGCAGCCAGAGCCTCAAGCTCAGTACCAATCTCATCAATAACAATGACTTCAGGCATGTGGTTTTCGACGGCTTCAATCATCACGGCGTGCTGCCGGGTGGAGGTGGTTACCTGCATCCGCCGGGCATGCCCGATGGCGGGGTGAGGAATATCGCCGTCGCCGGCAATTTCATTAGAGGTATCAACAATAATCACCCGCTTATTAAAGTCATCAGCCAGCACCCGGGCGACCTCGCGCAGCATGGTGGTCTTACCGACTCCCGGGCGACCTAAAAGCAGGATACTTTTACCCGATTTAACCAGGTCTTCAATAACCTTTATCGTGCCAAAGATAGCTCGGCCGACACGACAGGTAAGCCCGACGATACGTCCCTGACGATTGCGGATAGCTGAGATACGGTGTAAAGTGCGCTCGATGCCCGCCCGATTATCATCGCCAAATCCACCAATACGTGAAATGACATACTCAATGTCCGGCTGGCTGACTTCCTTATGGTTAAGCACCATTTCCCGGTTGGGAAAGCGGGCTTCGGGGAGTCGCCCCAGGTCAAGAACGACTTCCAGTAGTTGGCTAATGTCTTCCTGTTGGTCTAGTGGTTGTAGAATATGGGGTGGAAAAATGTCAAGTAGCGCCTGCAGGTCATCAGTTATTGTCTTTTGCAAAAAGTCCCTCCCGAACTTTTGAAACTATCCCAGCTCAACTTTACTCCGTAATAATATCCAGAAAATACTGGTG
>JACQOL010000052.1 GCA_016202555.1 Chloroflexota bacterium
GTCTGGCAGGGTGGCATAGCTCTCTGGGGAGGTATCCTTGGGGGAAGCGTCGCGGCACTTATATTCGTAAGGGTAAGAGGTATTCGACTGGCTCCCTATGCCGACCTAGCTGCTCTGGGGCTCATCCTCGCCCAAGCTATTGGGCGCATCGGGGATATCATCAACGGCAGCATTTCAGCTTGGCAACCAGTTTGCCCTGGGGTGTAATCTATACTCATCCCAACAGCCCTGCATTCGGACTACCCCCGTCACACCCGGCAGTTGCCTACGAGCTAGTTATGGACATGGCAATCTTCGGTATGTTATGGAAGCTTCGTGGCCACATTCAGCCTGGTGGCACGCTATTCCTGTTTTATCTCACTCTCTATTCTATCGGTCGCTTTTTCTTTCCTTCCTGCGGCTGAACAGCCACACCTTTTTCCTCTCTCTCAATCAGGCACAGTGGATTTCTATCCTAGTCCTGGCAGCCGTTTTCCCCCTGCTAATTCTGAAGCTGAACTCACGGAAAAAGGTTGCACTGCCGTGAGCTAGGCTATAGAATTCTTATGGTGAGACCAGACGAAAATTAGGTGATTTAGGTAATTTGAGCAAGCGCTGGATAACAATTGGTGGCACGTATTGCTGCTTCCGCATTAAGACGTTATGCCACGCTTTATAGAAGCGATTAGGTGGGATAGAGGTTTTTTAGTTGCTGGTAAGGCTTATAATATGCCAAATATCAATCAAGAAAAGATTCTTGACAGAGGCGGTAAAGTTCCGGTGAATCGTGGCTACATTCCGCATCCAAAGCATATACCGTTTGAATATGACCAAATAACAGACCACATATATGTGGGTACCAACCAGTGCTGCCAAGCACATTTTGATGATATGCTTCTAAAGAAAGGCGTGGCCGCAGATATTTCTTTGGAGGATGACAGGCTGGATGCTCCTTTCGGAGTACAATACTATTTGTGGTTGCCGGTGCCGGACCATACCCCGCCTACATACAAACAGCTTCTCATAGGGGCAACAATGCTGAAACATCTGGTTGATAACGATATAAGGGTTTACCTGCATTGCAAGAGAGGGCACGGTCGAAGCCCGACACTGGTCTCAGCCTATTTTATATTGGAAGGGATGACAGCCAGCCAGGCGATCAGAAGAGTACGGGAGAGGCGACTTATTCATCTCAGAAGAACGCAGATAAGGGCTCTGCACGACTTTGAGAGAACGTTGTCATCGTCGTAGGCTGGCAAAAGAAAAAATACCAAAGGAGGACTCATGAACAAATACGACATCATCATCATTGGCGGAGGTGCGGCTGCTTTCGCCGCCGCCACTAAGGCGGCAGACCTTGGTAAAAAGTCGCTTATGATTAACAGCGGGCTACCGCTAGGGGGAACGTGTGTAAATGTTGGCTGTATGCCGAGCAAAAACCTGCTAACCGTAGGCGATGAGTTTTTTATTCTCAGCGTCCAAGGTTCAAGTCTTTGCACAACAATGTCAAGCCTGTCCTCGATTTCAAGGCCGTAATCAAGGAAAAGGATAGGATGGTGGCTAAAGCCAGGAAGAGTAACTACGTCAACACCTTAAAGACTCTGAAAAGTGTCACTCTGCTTGAAGATAAAGCCAAACTGGCAGGTCCCAGTCAGGTTGAGGTGACGGGTGAGATTTATGAGGCAGGCAAGATTATTATCGCCGTCGGGGCTTCGACTAGGCCACTCCCGATTTCTGGCGCAGATTCGGTACGGTGGCTGAACAACATTACTGCCTTGCAACTACAGAAGTTGCCTGCCTCTATGCTGATTATCGGCGGTGGTCCGCAGGGACTTGAGTTTGCTCAAATGTTTGCTCACTTCGGTAGCAAAGTTACTGTGCTGGAAGCAATGCCTCAGATTCTACCCAGGCAAGAACCGGAGATTGCCGCAGAGTTGCAGCGGTGTTTGGAGGAAGAAGGGATTAGCATCCACACAGCCGTTCGGGTTGAAAGGATGGCAGAGCGGAACGGCAAAAAGGTAGTAGCCTTCCATGGAGGTGCTTCTGCTCGAGAAGTCGAATGTGACGAAGTTCTGCTGGCCGCTGGCATAAAGTCAAATACTGCTGACTTGGGTTTGGACAAAGCAGGCGTTAAGGTGGATAAGAACGGATTCATACAGGTTAGCCAGTATTACCAGACTGATAACCGCGATATCTTCGCCGCCGGTGATTGTATTGGCAAGATGCCATTAGAGACAGTAGCTGCAAAGGAGGGTGCTCTTGCCACTGAAAACGCCTTTACTGTGCCAGTACGAACCATCAACTATGACAATGTGCCTAGTGCTATGTTCACTAATCCTCAAGTGGCTTCTGTCGGTTTGACCGAAGAAGAAGAGATGAAAAGATTTAACACCTGCTTGTGTAGAACTATCTACATGAATGTAGTGCCAAAGGCACTTGCGGTCAACGAAACCCGCGGTGCTTTCAAGATGGTTGTTCATCCCCGTAACTATAAAGTCCTGGGAGTACACATCGTGGCACCTTTTGCCGCCGACCTGATTCACGAGGCAACAATAGCGGTGAAACATGGACTTACTATTGACGATATTATTGATACCGTCCATGTGTTCCCAACATTTAGTGAAGGAATCAAGCGTGTTGCACAAGCTTTTACCAGAGATGTGAGCAAAATGAGTTGCTGCGTGGAGTAGGTGGAAGTAACAAACGCACGTTCTCACATTCGACGAATACTTAACATTCTAGTAGAAAGGGGCATTGGAAGAACCAGGAACCGAGGTGGGGCAAGATTACCAGGCTGGGAAGAGAGTTGACCCTGCGCTCTAAACCCATTAAAGTCTCCCCGCTGTTCGAGAGGGCACTCCGTCATTCACCAGGTAATCTCTGTGTTTAGAATAGGACCGAAGAGCAAAAATAGTCAACCGGATTTTGTCACTATTTTGCGGGTCTTAGCCTAGTGGCTTCATGTGGCTGGGTCCGATTTCCGGGTAAAGGGTGAACAGAGGGTTTTGCCAGGACTCTTCACCCGCCTGCATGCCCTTCTTGGTCAGCCTGTAATATACCCTTTCAGGAGCCGCCGGGTAATTGTCCTGGATAGCGGATGGCTCGGTTTTCTCGGTAACCTCCAC
>JACQOL010000053.1 GCA_016202555.1 Chloroflexota bacterium
CTTTTAATAGCAGCGAATATATATCCCAAAATCTATCGCCTCTTGGCCCACTCTCAACCACACCCGGTATTACATTCATTGGTTCAGTATTCATTCTTCCTCCTTAAATATTTAATTTTCTTTTGAACTCTTGGCTATCTCTACCAACCGCTGTATCGTTTTCCGGGTAAGTAATGCCTGCCCGATTGAATCACGCCCCTGCGGTGTATTGAGTACTTTCTCCAGGGCTTCTTTATTATCAGTAGCCCTTTGTGTCATCTTGCCAATCTCGTCATTTATTTCAGAGTCATTAACCTCTATTTTTTCCTCGGTAACAACCTTTCCCAGCACCAGTGCCCGGGTAACTCGCTGGGTAGCCAATGGGCGTAGCTCTTCGCGCAATTCTTCCGCCGTCTTATTAATGCTGGCCAGATATTCCTCCAGCCCCTGGTTCCCCATCTGTGAGCGCTGGTTAATAATCCGGTTAATTTCCAGGTCAACCAGAATTGCGGGGAACTCAACCTCACTGAGACCAACGAGAGTGTTAACTACCCGCTCTTCAAAATCCAGCCGGGCTTTCTCCTCGGCTCGGAGTTTAAGGTCGGTAGCAACCTGTTGGCGGAGCGACTCCAGGGTCAGGCTGTCATTACTGATTCTCCGGGCAAACTCATCATTTAGCTCAGGGAGTATTTCCTGTTTTATTTCGGTAACCCTCACCTTGAAGTTAGGCTCTTTTCCCACCAGCTCTGCTCTGGGATAATCGGCAGGAAATTGAAGTTTGAACTCCTTCTCTTCGTTCTTGTTCATCCCGGCTAACTGTTCGGCAAACTGAGGCATCGGAAAAGGCGAGTCGTGGAGAACTTGAAATTGGCCTTCTTTCTGGTTGATGAATGGCTTGCCTTCAATATTGCTCTCAACATCCATAATTACCAGGTCTCCAAAATCTACCGGTCGCTCTACCAGTTCCCAGGTGGCGTGCTGATGGCGTAGTTGCTCTATTACGGCGCTGATATTGTCCTCAGTTACCTCGCTGGTTGGTTCCGGGTCAACCTGAATATGCCGGGCATCACCAAGCTTAACCTCAGGCTTCAATGGCACGACTACCTTAAACACCAGGGGGTCGGTTTGAGTTACTTCAATCTGGGGCTGGGCAATCGCCTCAATCGCCTGCTCTTTAATTGCCTGCTCATAAGATTGAGGCACTAAATTATTGAGTGCTTCCTCGAGCAGGCTTTCTTTACCCAGATAGCGTTCCAGTATCGTCCGGGGTGCCTTTCCCTTGCGAAAACCAGCAATCCGGGTTCGCTGAACCAGTCGGTGATAAGCACCCTCCAGGGATTTCTCCATCTCGGCTGGTTCCATCTCAATAGTCAGAAAAGCCTGGCGATTTTCTGTTTTCTCGTTGGTTACTTTCACGATTCCTCCCGCAGACTTAGGTGTAATTCTTTCAGTTGTTCTTCCCGCGCCGGTGACGGGGCTTCCAGCATCATATCGATGGCCCCCTGGTTTTTTGGAAATGCCATCACTTCACGAATAGTCTGTTCACCCGCTAGTATCATTACGATGCGGTCGACTCCCGGAGCAATCCCGCCGTGAGGCGGCGCCCCGTACTCGAATGCCTCAATCATCGTGCCGAACTTCAGCATAATATCTTCATCGGTATAGCCCAGCAATCGGAAGATGCGGCGCTGAAGCTCAGGAGTGTGGATGCGGATACTACCGCTGGCTAGTTCCATACCATTGCAGACAATATCATACATGCGAGCCCGGACTTTTCCCGGGTCTGATTCCAGCTTGTTGATATCTTCCGGCGCCGGTGAGGTGAAAGGGTGATGTTCCGGCTCCCAGCGTTTTGTATCTTCGTCCCAGGCAAAAAGCGGGAAATTAGTGATAAAGACGAAAGCAAGCAGGTCAGGGTCGGCCATCTTGAGTCGGCTGCCCATTTCCCGCCTTAACTCGCCGAGAGCTTTATCCACTATCTTGGGCTTGCCGGCCACCACAAGTAATAGGTCGCCCAGATTAGCTTCTACCCGCCTCGCCATCTCCTCGATTTGTTCCAGAGTCATATACTTGCTGGCGACTGATTTTACCATATCCAGCGTCAGGTCTTTACTATTACCCGAATCGCTGCCAAGAGCAAAAGTAAGCAACCCACCGGCGCCGTAACCCTTCACAAACTGGTTTAATTCTTCAAGTTGAGTGCGAGTGTAGCCAGAACAACCCGGAGCGCAGATACCCTTGACACGTCCGCCATCGGCGACTATCTTTTTGAATACAGAAAAGTCAGTCCGGGCGGCAATATCGGTAAAATCTCGCATCTCCATGCCGAACCGCAGGTCAGGTTTGTCTGAGCCGTACTTTTCCATAGCTTCCCGGTAGTTGATACGGGGAAATGGTTTGAGTATTCGCTTGCCCGGCGTTACCTTCTCAATAAGCTGGCTAAAAAGCTCCTCGGCGAGCGAGAGAATATCGTTTTCGTCGACGAAACTCATTTCAATATCGAGCTGAGTATGCTCCGGTTGGCGGTCGGCCCGGCTATCTTCATCACGGAAACACTTGGCAATCTGAAAATACTTCTCTATGCCGGCCACCATGAGCAGCTGTTTTAATATCTGTGGAGATTGGGGTAATGCGTAGAAGTTGCCCGGATACAACCGGCTGGGTACCAGATAATCGCGGGCTCCCTCGGGTGTGCTCTTGATTAGAATCGGCGTTTCCACCTCGATAAAGCCGCGTTCGTGAAGGAAGTTTCTGAAAAAGGTGACCACTTTATCACGCAGGATAAGATTGTTCAGCATCCGCTTTCGTCGCAGGTCGAGATAGCGATACTTGAGGCGCAGGTTCTCATCTACCTCGACCTCTTCGTTAATGTAAAAAGGGGGTGTCTTGGACGGATTAAGTATTGTTGTCTGCTGGGCGATAACCTCAATCTCACCGCTGGGTAGCTTCAGGTTCTCAGTCCCCGGGGGGCGCAGGGTAACCTCACCGCTAACACTGACTACATATTCGTTGCGCATCTCGCTGGCGATTTGATGGCACGATTTTGATATTGCCGGGTTGAAGACTACCTGAGCGACACCATTACTATCCCGCAGGTCGATAAATGTCAGCCCTCCGTGGTCGCGACGACGGTCTACCCAGCCTGCCAGGGTTACTTCACGGCCGACATGCTCCTTGTTTAACTCACCACAACTATGGGTTTTGAGCAAAAGGGTTCTCCTCAGAGAGGGAATCAAGTAACACTAATAATTGATTATAGCCTATACTAGGCTGTTCTTCAACTGATTCATAAAGCTAAATTGACAAACCCGGTGTTTAATACTATCTTTTGAAGATAAGACAGGATAATAAAGAAGAGGCAGAAATGAGCATCAAGATAGAGATTCCTTCCTACTGGTTGCCTTTGACCAATAATC
>JACQOL010000055.1 GCA_016202555.1 Chloroflexota bacterium
GTGCCATAGTACCTCCTTTAACTAATTCTTATTTTCAGTCCAGTAAGATGAATATTATTTCTCTGTCGGGCTAACCACAAAGTCTTTGTGTTTCTTAATGTAGGGAATGAGTCCGCCTTCATTCAGGATATGGAGCATAATTTCCGGCATCCCGCTAAAATTAAGGTGGACCCCGCTGGTCAGGTCTCTAATCTCTCCCAGGGTCAGGTCTACCTCAAGCTCGTCACCATCATTGATGCCATCAGTGTTACAGATAAGTACCGGCAGTCCGAGATTAATGGCGTTACGGAAGAAGATACGAGCTACCGACTTAGCCAGAATGGCACTTACTCCGGCTATCTTGATAACCAGCGGGGCGTGCTCCCGGCTTGAGCCGAGTCCAAAGTTATTACCGGCAACGACAAAATCGCCTTTTTGCACCCGTTGGGCAAAGGTGGGGTCGGCATCCTCCAGCACATGTTTCGCCAGTTCCGGCAGGTTGCTGCGCAGGGGTAGCAGTCTTCCCGGCACAATATGGTCGGTAGAAATATTATCGCCAAACTTAAAGACTTTACCTTTTAACATTTACAAAAACTCCCTTGGGTCAGTGATTTCACCACAGATAGCGGTGACGGCGGCGGTTGCCGGGCTGGCCAGGTAGATAAAGGAATTCGGGTTTCCCATACGTCCCTTGAAGTTCCGGTTGGCGGTTGACAGGCACTTCTCACCGTCCCCCAGCACCCCCTGGTGTACCCCCAGACAGGCGGCGCAACCGGGTGGGACGATAGCAGCGCCGGCTTCAACCAGAGTGGTGATATATCCTGCCTCCAAAGCCGCCAGTAAAACTTGTTGAGAGGCTGGAGCGATGATGAGACGGGTATTGGGATGTCGCTTCTTGCCTTTCAGGAAGCGGGCAGCCAGACCAATGTCATCTAAACGACCGTTAGTGCAGGTGCCAAGAAAAACCTGGTCGATCTTAATTCCCTTCAATTCCCTGGCGAGAGCCGTATTATCAACGCTATGGGGTTGGGCAACAGTCGGTTCAAGCCGGGCGGCATCTATCTCAATAGTGCTCTCGTAGGCGGCATCAGGGTCAGGATGGAGAGGAAGATAGCCCTCGCCTCTGCTCTGGCTTCGTAAATAGTTTTCAGTGATGCTATCCGAGGGGAAGAGTCCGACCTTAGCCCCGGCTTCTACCGCCATATTAGCAACAGTGAGACGCCCGGACATTAGCATACTGGTAATAGCTTCACCGCTAAACTCCAGAGCTTTGTAGGTTGCCCCGTCCGCCCCAATCTGACCGATAAGGTGCAGGATAAAATCTTTGGCGTAGACGCCATCGGGAAAACGACCACGAGCGATTACCTTGATTGTCTCCGGGACGCGCAGCCAGGTTTTACCCAGCGCCATGGCAATGGCGATATCAGTAGAGCCCATACCACTGGCAAAGGCGCCTAAGGCGCCGGCGGTAACGGTATGGGAATCAGCCCCGACAATAATGTCCCAGGGGTTAGCCCATAATTCGGCGACGAGCTGGTGGCAGACGCCCTGTCCGATATCACTCAAGACGACCCCTTTTTCTCTGGCGAAACCCCTGAGGAAGATATGGTCATTGGCAAGCTCCTTCGCCGGGCTGGGAGCAGAATGGTCAATGAAGACAACGGTTTTTTGAGGGTGATGAATGGTATTCAGGCCGGTCTCAATGAACTGCCGTATTGTTAGCGGACCGGTGCTATCCTGGACGAAAACCAGGTCAAGTGGCACGACAACGATACTACCAGCCTGAGCCTCGGTATTGGACTTGGCGCTGAGTATTTTTTCAGCGAGAGTCTTTCCCATAGACTTTAACTATACCAAAATTCTGGTGGGTTTGTCACCTGAAAGTTAAGCCTGGGGGAATCAGAAGTGATAGAGCGTATCTTTTGACTTCAGTGCTAAGCGCTGGTAATATTGAACAGGGGAGGGATGAACCGTGACCGTGCAACTTGACCGGCTTTCTTTATTGCCCTTAACGGCTGAGGTTAATGAACGGGGACATCTTATTATTGGTGGCTGCGATACCGTGGAGCTAGCCGCTGAGTTTGGCACACCGCTCTATCTCTTTGACGAGTTTAGCATACGCAGTAAGTGTGCCGAGTTCAAGACTGAATTTGGTCAGCGTTATGCTGATACCACTGTTATTTATGCCTGTAAAGCCTTTATCAATAAGGCACTGTTGCTGCTTCTCAAGGAAGAAGGGCTGGGATTAGATGTTGTCTCGGGCGGAGAGCTTGGCATTACCCAATCGGTTGGTTTTCCCTTAGGGCAGGTCTATTTCCACGGTAATAATAAGTCAGCCGGGGAAATCAGCCTGGCTCTGGAGTGGGGTATTGGTCGTATTGTGATTGACAATTTTCAGGAGCTTAAAATAATAAACAGGCTCGCTAAGGAAAAGGGCAAAAAGGCCAGTATTTTGCTGCGTCTGACTCCCGGGGTGGACCCCCATACTCACCAGTATATTACTACTGGCACTATTGACAGTAAGTTTGGTTTTCCTCAGGCGCATAGCGAAGAGGCAGTTATCACTGCTATGTCTAAGTCTAATCTGAATTTGGTCGGTCTGCACTGTCACATCGGTTCTCTTATCTTTGAGACGGAGCCTTATCAGCAGGCGATTGATTTTATGCTTAACTTTGCCGCTGAAATGAAGAGGAAGCACGGTTTTGAGCTTAAAGAGCTGAGTGTGGGTGGGGGGTTTGCTGCTCAATATACTCTGGATGCTCCATCTCCGCCCACCTCGGCTTATGCTGAGGTGATAACCTCCAGTATTATTAGCCGGTGTCACCAGTTGAAGGTGCCGCTACCACGGCTTATTATTGAACCGGGGAGGTCAATAGTGGCTCGGGCAGGGGTGGCACTCTATGAAATAGGAACAATAAAGGAAATACCGGGTATCAGGTGCTATGTCTGTGTCGATGGCGGTATGGGGGATAACATCCGCCCGGCTCTTTACGGGTCGAAACTGGAGGCAGTTGTCGCTAATAAAATGAGCGACAAAGAAACGGGTAAATTTACCATTGCCGGTAAGTTTTGTGAGTCGGGGGATATTCTGATTAGGGACATCGGCTTACCCCAACCGGTGCCGGGCGACATTCTGGTCGTTGCTGCTTGTGGGGCTTATTCCATACCCCAAGCCAGTAATTACAATGCCTTCTTTTTACCAGCGATTGTGCTGGTGAAGGAGGGTAAGGCCCGTCTGATTCGGCGTCGTGAAACCCTGGAAGACCTGACCCAGTGTGATTTGGTTTAGGAAGCATACTTTAGATATGAAGAAGGTGTTGAATGACTGAAAACGAAAGGCGGGTTTTTGAGGGAAAAGAGCGACAGATGCTCTCTCGCTTGAATGCCTATGCCAAAGCAAATAACCTCTCAAATAGAAAAGTTGCTGAAAAAATTGGTGTTCCTCATAACACTCTGACAAAATGGTGGTTTTTCACGCAAAGCAAAGGTGCTCGCAGCCCATCTAAACCGTATCTAGAGAAGGTCAGGGAATTCCTAGAAACTAAGGAAGCTCCTGAAGTCTATCAGCACATTCAGGAAGCAACGCATAGAACAGAAAAAATTAAGTATCTCTTACTTTTGCTTGAAGACGAACTGCGCTGGTTTCGAGACAATGATGCTAGAGCAAGGGAGAAATTCCGTAAGGGACTTAATGCTTCTGATATTGGCTATATTTCTAGTTTGGTGACTATGCTAACTGAAGAAGACAAGTTTAAGAGGTGGCTTGCCCTTACTACAATGCGGTTTCAATCCTTTAAGAGGAGGTAAAAGGGATGGCGAAGAAAAAAATTCGTGGGAATTGGGGGGTCCTTCTCTCCTATGTAGGAAGGCTTTATGGGACTCCTGCTAACGCCATTAAAGAGTATATTAGCAATGCCTTAGACGAGTGGATAAAAGCTAAAGACAATGGTGAAATGAAGGGTGCATGTGAGGTAACTTACTCCCTTGAGAAGGGGAGAATAACTATTGACTATAATTCTCCTGGGATGGATAAAAAGGAATTTGAGCGTGCCTTGGATAAGGTTGCCGAATCGATGAAACCAGACTTAACCATCCCCCAAATTGGGCAATTAGGTATAGGGATTTTTGCCTTTAATCAAGTGGGAAGCACCTGCACCTTTTATAGTAAAAAGGCAAAAGGGGAACCTACTATTAAA
>JACQOL010000057.1 GCA_016202555.1 Chloroflexota bacterium
GGTATAATGTCAAGGCGGAGTCAAGCTACTCAAAGAATAATATCGCCGGATGCTAAATACCATAATGTCATTGTCGCTAAGGTGATTAATCGAATTATGACACGCGGTAAGAAAAGCCGGGCGGAGGAAATTGTCTACGGTGCTTTAGCGGCTATCGCCGAGCAGGAGTCTAAAGACCCGGCGGCTTTGCTGGAACAGGCGATTAAAAATGTTACCCCTCAACTTGAGGTAAAGTCACGCCGTATTGGGGGTGCTAACTACCAGGTACCGGTGGAAGTCCGCCCGGCTCGAAGCCTTTCTCTGGCGATACGCTGGCTGATAACTTCAGCCCGAGCCCGACCGGGCAAATCAATGATGGAGAAGCTGGCGGGGGAAGTTAGTGATGCTGCCAAGGGACAGGGAGTAACAGTGAAAAAGCGTGATGATACCCATAGAATGGCTGAGGCTAATCGAGCCTTTGCCCATTACAGATGGTGAGAGGTTTGGCAATTAACTCAAATGTTTTGCTGAAAAGTTCAGTACTTAAGACCGAGGTAAGGGATAGGATTATGCCGACAAGTTTCCCGTTAGAGGACATACGAAACATAGCTTTTATCGCTCATATCGATGCCGGTAAAACTACCGTCACCGAGCGGATACTATTCTATACCGGCCGTACCTATAAAGTGGGTGAGGTGCACGAAGGCACCGCGGTAATGGATTGGATGGAGCAGGAAAAGGCGCGAGGTATTACTATCACGGCAGCGGCGACTACCTGTTACTGGGGGGAGCACCGCATTAATATTATTGATACCCCGGGACATGTTGATTTTACCGCTGAGGTTGAGCGTAGCCTCAGAGTGCTGGACGGGGGAGTGGTGGTTTTTGATGCCGTGGCGGGAGTTGAGGCTCAATCGGAGACGGTGTGGCGCCAGGCTGACAAGTATCATGTGCCCCGGATTTGTTTCATCAATAAGATGGACCGGGTTGGTGCTAATTTTAATCGCACTATCTCTATGATTGAAGAAAGACTGCGAGCTAAGCCTTTACCGATTCAGCTACCTTTAGGTACCGAGTCCTCATTTGAGGGTATTATTGACCTGGTGGAGAACAAGGCGTGGCGTTTTGATGGTAATCCCGGTTCGGAACCGATGGAAGTGGCGATTCCCGAGTCCGAGCAGGTAAAAAGTAGCCAATTTCGTCAGGTATTGATTGAAAAGCTGGCAGAGGTGGATGACCAGATTTTGGTGGCTTACCTTGATGGCCATAGTATTAGCGTGGCTGAGTTAAAGGAAGCCTTGCGACGGGTAACACTGGCTAACAAGGGGGTGCCAATTCTCTGTGGCAGCGTGTTGCGTAATAAAGCTGTTCAGCCACTACTTGATGCGATTATTGACTATTTGCCGTCACCGTTGGATATGCCCCCATTGAAGGCGATTGACGCCAGCGGTGCTGAGGTTACTCGTAAAGCTAGTGATGATGAGCCCTTTACGGCGCTAGCTTTCAAGGTGGTTTCCGACCCTTTTGTCGGCCGCCTGGTCTACTTTAGGGTGTATTCTGGTCAAGTGAAGGTGGGAGAACAGGTATTTAATGCCGCTCGGGATAAGAAGGAGCGTCTGGGACGGTTACTCTTAATGCACGCTAATCATCGTGAGGAGTTAACTGAAGCGGGCACCGGGGCTATCGTGGCTACTTTAGGTTTGAAGAATACCTTCACCGGCGATACTTTGTGCGACCCTTCTCACCCGGTGCTTCTTGAATCAATTCGTTTCCCCGAGCCAGTGCTCTCGGTGGCTATTGAACCTAAAACCAGGGTTGACCAGGACAGGATGGGGGAAGCCTTGCAAAAGTTGGTTGAGGAAGACCCCACTTTTAAGGTGGTTTATAACCAGGAGACCGGGCAGACGGTTGTCTCTGGTATGGGGGAGCTTCATCTGGAAGTTATCATCAGCCGATTATTAAGCGAGTTTAAGGTCGGTGCTAAGGTAGGGAAACCACGGGTTGCCTATAAGGAAACTATTACCAGAGCGGTGCAAGCGGAAGGTAGATTCATTCGGCAAAGCGGTGGGCATGGTCAGTATGGTCATGTTTGGCTTGAACTTGAGCCGGCGGAGCTTGGCGGTGGCTTTCAGTTTGAGAATCGCCTCAAAGGTAATGCCGTGCCCAGGAATTATGTCCCGGCGATAGAGAGCGGTGTTAAAGAGGCGATGGAGACCGGAGTATTGGCTAGTTATCCGGTGGTTGATATTAAAGTAGCCCTTTATGATGGTAGTTATCATGAGGTTGACTCTTCAGAATTAGCCTTTAAGATGGCTGGTTCAATGGCCCTTAAACAAGGTTTGCTTAAAGCTAAATCCATTCTTCTTGAGCCAATCATGAAGCTAGAGGTAGTTACCCCGGAGCAATTTCTAGGTGATATCATTGGTGACCTCGGTTCAAGAAGGGCCCGTATTGACTCTATGGAGGCACACGGTGAGATGTCCACTATTTATGCCCATGTGCCATTAGCTGAGACTTTTGGTTATGCTACCAGCCTCAGGTCGCAAACTCAGGGTAGAGCCACTTACTCTATGGAATTTGACTCTTATCAGGAGCTGCCGGCGTCACTGGTAGCCCAGATTACTGATGAAGTTGAGACTAAAAGTGCCAGGTATGTCTAAATAGAAGTTTCGTATCCAGCGGAGATATTTGAGTTTCGGGTAGGGTGAGTTTAGAGATATGCCTAAACAAAAGATTCGTATCAAACTAAGGGGTTTTGACCATAAACTGGTCGACCAGGCGGCGGGACAGATTGTGGGGGCTGTGGAACGTACCGGGGCGGTGATTTCCGGGCCGATACCACTGCCTACTCATATTCAGAAGTTCAGTGTTATCCGCTCTTCGTTTATTGATAAAAACTCACAGGAGCAGTTTGAAATTCGCACTCATCGGCGTCTTATTGATATTATTGAGACCAGTTCTAAAACGATAGATGCCCTGACCGGGTTAAATCTACCCTCAGGGGTTGAGATAGACATAAAGCTGTAAAGGGGTAGTTAGGGATAGATATGTTATCAGGAATTATCGGCCGGAAACTGGGGATGACCCAGATATTCCGGGACAAAGGTGAAGTGGAAGCAGTAACTGCTATTGAAGCTGGCCCGTGCGCTGTCATCCAGGTAAAGACGGCGGGGAAAGAAGGATATAATGCCGTTCAGCTTGGGTTTAGTGCCGCAAAGCGGCTTAAATCACCTCAGCGGGGACACCTTAAAGAGTTCGGGCAGTTCAGGTATCTCCGGGAATTCAGAGTGGACGATGTTGCTGGTATTCAGATGGGGGATGCCGTGAATGTGAGCTTATTTGGAGAGGGCGACCTGGTTGATATTACCGGGTTGTCTAAGGGCAAGGGCTTTGCCGGTGTCGTTAAGCGGCATGGTTTTGCCGGTGGGCCTAAAACGCATGGGCAGACTGACCGGCATCGTCACCCGGGGGCTATCGGGTCGACTACCTCTCCGGGTCGAGTGTGGAAGGGGCTGAGGATGGCAGGGCGGATGGGTGGTGAACGAGTTACGGTGCGTCATTTAAGCGTGCTTAAGGCTGACCTTGAGCATAACCTGTTGCTGGTTAAAGGGGCAATCCCCGGGAACAGGAACGGATTACTATTGATAAAGAAATCAGGCAAGGGGAAGTAGGAAAGTGCAGGTTCCAATTTATAATCTTAACGGGGAAGAGGTTGGTAAGATTGATATTAGCCAGCATGTCTTTGCCGTGCCATTTAATCAAGCGGTAGTGCATCAAGCAGTGGTCAGACAGCAGGCTAACGCCCGACAGGGAACGGCCAGTACTAAAACTCGTGGCGAGGTTGCTGGTAGCACCAGGAAGCTCTTTCATCAGAAAGGCACCGGTAATGCCCGGGCGGGTAGTATTAAATCACCACTGCGTCGGGGAGGGGGTATTATTTTCGGCCCCAGCCCGAGAAGCTACCGGCAGGCAATGCCTAAGAAAATGCGTCGGCTGGCGCTAAGGTGTGTCTTATCAGCTAAGGTTAAAGATAAAGAGTTTATTGTTCTGGAGGAACTGACGCTGGCCCAGCCCAGGACGAAGGATATAGTGCGGATTCTGGCAGCACTGGGGGTGGATTCCTCGGCTCTGCTCGTTAGTAACGGGGCAGCAGAGAATGTGGTGAAAGCGGCCCGTAACCTGCCCGGGATTAAGACCATGCCGGCAAGCTTACTTAATGTGGTTGACATTCTTTCCTCAAAAATGCTACTGATAACAGTGGCGGCAGTGCACCAGGTGGAGGAGTTGTGGGGATTACCGAAGGGAGAAAGTGATGCACCTTTACGAGGTATTACGGCGTCCGCTAATAACTGAAAAATATACGGCTCTTCAGGCTTATGGTAAATATGCTTTTGAAGTAGCCGGCGAAGCCACTAAACCCCAGATTAAGCAGGCGGTGGAGAAGGCTTTTAAGGTGGAGGTAACTGCGGTTAATGTGATAAGAGTCGCCGGTAGTCGGCGAAGACTGGGAATGAGGCATCTTCCCGCTCACCCCTGGAAAAAGGCGGTGGTTACTTTAAAGCCAGGGGATAAGATAGAAATATTTGAAGGTGTCTAATAACAACTAAAGGAGACCATATTAAAAAATGGCACTAAAGGTATATCGTCCGACTTCTCCGGGCAGGCGGGGTATGACCGGGGCGACCTTTGAGGAAATAACTAAAGACAGGCCCGAAAAATCCCTGCTTTTGCCTTTGAAAAAGCAAGCCGGGCGTAATGCTCAGGGGAGAATAACCGTTCGTCACCGTGGTGGCGGGGCGAAGCGCAGTATTCGCATTATTGATTTTAAGCGGGATAAGGTTGGGGTTCCGGGTAGGGTAGCGGCGATTGAATACGACCCTAACCGTTCGGCTCGTATCGCTCTTATTTACTATGTTGATGGGGAGAAGCGTTATATTCTTGCCCCCCTAGGACTGAATGTTGGTGATATGGTAAAGTCAGGCGATGATGCTGAGGTAAAACCGGGGAATGCCTTGCCTCTTAAGTTTATCCCGAGTGGGACGCTGGTACATAATATCGAGTTGGAGAAGGGGAGGGGTGGAAAGTTAGTGCGTGGGGCCGGGATGGCGGCTCAGCTAATGGCGAGAGAAGGTGACTATGCCCTGGTTCGGTTACCATCCGGGGAAACAAGGCGTTTTCTCAGTGATTGTCTGGCGACTGTCGGGCAGGTAGGTAACCTTGACCATCAGGGTATAAAGTTGGGTAAGGCTGGTCGTAAGCGGTGGTTGGGAATACGGCCTACCGTCAGAGGTTCAGCGATGACGCCGCGTGACCACCCACATGGTGGTGGAGAGGGTCGAACTCCGATAGGTATGCCGGGGCCGAAAACACCCTGGGGGAAGCCAGCTCTGGGCTATCGAACTCGTCGGCACAAAGCTTCCGATAGAATGATTGTTAAACGTCGAGGGAGTAAGTAAAAAATGTCGAGGTCAACGAAAAAGGGGCCGGCTCTTGATGTTAAACTAATGAAGAAAGTGGGGGCACTCAACCGTTCTGGCGAGAAGGTGGTAATCAAGACCTGGGCGCGCTGGTCTACTGTCGTTCCCGAGATGGTGGGGCTGACGATTGGCGTGCATGATGGCCGACGGCATGTGCCTATCTTTATTACGGAAAATATGGTGGGGCATAAGTTAGGCGAGTTTGCTTTAACGCGAACTTTTCGTGGGCATACTTCTAAGTCAGAAAGAGCTTCTTCGCTAAAAAGCGCATAGCTTTCGGTTATTTTCTTTTAGGTAGGGGAAAAGATGGAAGTAAGAGCAGTAGCTAAAGATACCGGTGTATCACGGCGCAAAGTGCACCTGATGGTAGATATGGTACGAGGAAAGAGGGTAGATGAAGCCTTGGCGATGCTCAGGTTTATCCCTTCGCCGACGGCTCGTACGGTGGCTAAAGTGATAAAATCTGCAGCAGCTAACGCTGAGAGCGGATTCCAGATGTCTCCTTCTGATTTGAAGATTGTCAAAATCCTGGCTGATGAAGCACGAACTTTAAAGAGGTACCGCCCCAGGTCTCGGGGGCGAGCGAGCCCTATCCTTAAACGTTCCAGCCATATTACTGTTATTATTGCCGGAGAGGAGAGTTAATGGGACACAAAGTTCATCCGGTGGGTTTTAGACTTGGCGTGATACGGAACTGGCAAGCTAAGTGGTATGCCGATAAGCAC
>JACQOL010000060.1 GCA_016202555.1 Chloroflexota bacterium
CTGGACTTAGCCAATTGGCAGCAGCACACCCAGATGGTAGAATATGTGCTAAATCACCGCTGTGAAACCGAGGCTCGTCCTCCCAAGCTTGTTGACGGGCATGATTTAATCAGGCTTTTTGGGATGAGTCCAGGACCTAAAATGGGAGGCATTCTGGAGGCGGTGCGGGAAGGGCAAGCTTCAGGAGAGCTAACCACCCGCGAGAAAGCACTCGCCTTTGTTGATAAAATAAGAGAAAATATACCCTTAAAAACCACCGATTTTGATGAGTAAAAAATATGCCTAAAAGAAACACGCAGATTCTCATATTAGTATTAATAATTTTTATCCTGGCGGCGCTGGTAGTTTTGCCAATTGAGAAGGGACTCTTGGGGCAGAGAGGAATACGGTTGGGACTGGATTTACAGGGCGGTACCTACCTAGTATACCAGGCCGACCTGACCAAGAAAGACCCCTCCCAGACAGATGCCCAGGTGATGGCTTCAATCCAATCTACCATTGAGAGACGTGTCAATGCCTATGGTGTCACCGAACCTCAAATCCAGATTCAGGGAAATGACCGCATCACGGTTCAATTACCTGGTGTAAAAGATGTCAATCAGGCAATAAAACTTATCGGGCAGGTAGCCCTCCTTGAGTTTAAGGAGGAGAAGCTTGATGCACAGGGTAATGTAGTGCGGGACGCAAGCGGTAATCCCGAATGGATATCGGCTAACGCAACCGGCGTTGACGGTAAAGAAAAGGCCCTCACCGGCCAGTATCTTAAGCCTAACTCAGTTGTGCGAATCAATCAGACTACGGCGAAACCAGAAGTACTATTTGAATGGAACTCTGAAGGGGCCGCCCTCTTTGCTAAGATAACCGAGCGTAACCTGAATAAACCGCTGGGGATTTCCCTCGACAACCAGATTATTTCAGCACCGATAGTTCAAGCGGTGATAAGCGACCGCGGTGTCATCACCGGGCTGACCCTTGACGATGGCCGGAATTTAGCTATTCAACTCAACTCGGGGACTCTGAACGTCCCATTAAAGATAATCCAGCAGACTGACGTGGATGCCACTCTTGGTGCTGATTCTTTGAGTAAGAGCCTGACTGCCGGACTGATAGGCATCGCCCTGCTCATCTTCTTTATGATTGCCTACTACCGCTGGCTGGGCTTTTTAGCAACTGCTGCTTTACTCGTCTACGGAGCGATAGCCCTGGCAATCTTTAAACTAATCCCGATAACCTTAACACTACCGGGCATCGCTGGTTTTATCATATCGGTTGGTATGGCGGTGGATGCCAATGTCCTGATTTTCGAGCGTATTAAGGAAGAAATGTTAGGCGGGCTCAGCTCAGGAGCAGGAGTAGCCGAAGGCTTCCGCCGCGCCTGGCCTTCGATTCGCGATAGTAACGTGTCTACTTTTATAACCTGTATCATATTGTACTGGTTCGGTAGTACTTTCGGTGCCTTTATGGTAAAAGGCTTTGCCATAACTCTCTTTCTGGGAGTGGCTGTAAGTATGTTCAGCGCTATCACAGTTACACGGACTTTCCTTACCGCACTCGTGAGGACCGGGGCCGGGAAAAGCCTGTTAACTGGGGGTGTCAAATGATGGATATTATTGGCAAGAGATACTGGTTTTTCCTGCTATCGGCTATAATCATCGTCCCCGGAATCATCTCACTGGCAATCTTCGGGTTTAAGCCCGGTATTGATTTCAAAAGCGGAACCAGCCTGACCTTACGCTTCGAACCCAGTGTAGAAGAAACCAAACTCCGCCAGGAACTGACGAGTAAGGGATATGGTGATGCCGTGGTTCAGCATACTTCTGCCGGCGATTTCCTAATCCGCCTTCGGGAGATAACCAACGATGAAAAGGGAAAACTGGCTACCGATTTAGGGACATCATTAGCTACAACAGTCACAGTTCGCGATTTCGCTGTCGTTTCTCCTTTAGTGGCCGGCGAAACAGCCAGGAATGCGGTTATCGCTGTTCTGGTAGCTGCGATAGGCATTCTGCTCTATATAACATGGGCTTTTCGTAGAATGCCCAAGCCATTGCGCTGGGGTACCTGCGCTATTATTGCTTTACTCCACGACGTTCTGGCCGTACTCGGAATCTTCTCGATACTGGGGTGGTTAGCCGGGGTGGAAGTCGATGCCCTTTTCATTACTGCCATGCTTACGGTAGCCGGCTACAGCGTGCATGACACAATTGTCGTCTTCGACCGTATCAGGGAGAACATGACTAAACGCTTACCCGGAGAATTCCCCGAGGTGGTAAACTACAGTGTTGTTCAGACTATGGCGCGTTCTCTTAATACTTCACTGACGGTCTTTTTTGTACTGCTGGCTTTGTTCCTTCTCGGTGGTACTACAATTCATTACTTTGTTCTCGCCTTATTAATCGGGGTTGCCACTGGCACCTACAGCTCAATCTGTAATGCCAGCGCTCTTCTGGTCGTCTGGCAGAAGAAGGAGTGGGGCAGATTCATCGGGCGGAAGTCCCCATCCTCAGGTACTTGACACACCGATACTGTTTGTTTATAATTACAATCCAGGAGCAGGTATTAC
>JACQOL010000063.1 GCA_016202555.1 Chloroflexota bacterium
GTAGGTAGGTGTAACCTATCCCCCTTCCCCTTATCAAAGGGGAAGGGGGATTTCTTTTTAACAGGGGTAAGCCCCTCTTCACGTCATCAATAGACCGCAATTCTACTAATTCCCTTACAATGGGGTATTGACATGACAAATATTTTCTGTTATCATCTGTTTGTAGCTGATATTAACAGCAATAATTGGGCTGAATAACCAAAGTAAAGGAGGGGACTAATGGATGAAAAATTAGATTATTCTCAATTAAATTGGTCTGGAGTTACTGTTAAGCTTTCACAACGCACTGAGATTCCATTAGAAGAGATTACTCCCAATTCGGAGCAGCCGAGGCGGGAGCCAAAGGCAGACGAAGAACTGCGAAAAAATATTGAGGTGATGGGTACCCTGATTAATCCGATTCTTGTCGAGCCTCTCGCCGGTAGCGAAAATATGTACATGATCATCGATGGCGAGCGAAGGTGGAATGCTTACAAGACACTTCTAACGGTTCAGAAGAAGACGGCGTTTGCTAAGATTCCTTCTCAAATTGTGGACCGACCGTTAAATGTCTCCGAAAGGCTAAGGATTTGGGTGAGCATTCACCGACAGAGAAAGGATTGGAGCGCTATAGAGAAAGAGCGGGTAGCTTATGACCTAGTCGAGAAGGTGGGGCTAGAGGAAGCTCAATCTATCCTTGGCATAAGTATGGCAGAAGTGAGAAAGCTTGTTGATTCTATGGAGTTGGCTAAGAGGATGCCACAAGACCAAGAGTTCGCTTCTCAGATAAGCTATGCTAGGGAAATAAGAAGCCTGGCCAAACCATACCGCAATGATGACAAACTGGTAAATCGTATAATTAAGAGAATATCAGACGGCGAAATTACTACTTCGAAAAATATCAGGGATTTGAAGTCCTTATTCAGAGATTTTACAGCCCGTGAATTGATTTTGAAGGAAGACAGTTCGCTTGAGGATGCATGGGCAGTTCTACCTAAGGCTGAGCCACAGAGTGTGACTGGAAGCAATGGCTTAAGGCAAAGCGTTTCAAATCTTACTCAATACTTAAGGACATTGCCAGCAATTGAAGTTGATACGTTGAAACGCGATGCTAATTTCATGAGTCAGATTGAACAGGCCGAGTTAGCTCTTAAAACGATTCGGAAAATGCTATCTCGAGGGTAAGTTAGATGCGACTTGTTCTATCGGCAGAGGTTTATCTAAAGTAAGCTAAAGGTAAGGAATAGATTCGGATGAGCTTTTCAAAGAATGCGTGGGCTCAACTTAAAAATAAGTCAGCTGATGACCTCATATCCGCCTTATTAAGAGATGGGTTTGTTCTGGATGATAACGTAAGAACTGAGAGAATCTATCGCCACCCGGATGGTAGGAAGGTATCCATTCATTATCACTCTGGGAAGCAGACTTATGGCTCAAATTTACTCAAAGCTATCTTGGAACATATTGGGTGGTCAGAAGCAGAAATGAAGAAGCTAAAGCTAATTAAGTAGCAAAGGCAACGCTTAATTCTTCGCTGTATCGTCCCTGGTTTCCTTCTGTGTCGGGTGTTTCAGTGTGTTCATGCAGAATTCCTAATGGTATCGGGTCTCCATGCTTAATCGATGATTTAAGGTAAGCTTCAATAGCATCTTTTGCATTTTGCACAGCCTCAATTCTCGTATCGCCGTAAGTATGCAAACCCTTTAATGCCGGACAGTAAGCATGAAAACCCTTATCATCTGGCTCTACGAATACCTGAACACGAAATTCTAAAGTTGATTTACTTCTAACCACCCGCAGTTACCTCCGTAATTATGCTCTTTGTAAGAGAAAACTATATATAGATATTGTAACAGATAATGACGTCTTTTACAATAATTCTGTGAACCTATAAAATAGTTATTCCTATTTGTCAAGGGAATGGCGGTGTGGGTAAGGTTAAAGCTACTCCTACAAAATAGGCTTGACCTCGATGGTCTGCTCCCGCTCTGGCCCGACACAGACCAGGTTAATCGTGCAGCCAGCTAGTTCGGCTAAGCGGGCAAGATACTGACGGGCTTTTGCCGGTAACTTTTTATACTCACGAATATGAGTGGTCGGCGCCAGCCAGCCGGGTAGCTCTTCGTAGATGGGCTGGCACCGGGACAGAGCAGCGATACTGCTGGGGAAATAATCGATGGTCTTACCATCCAGCTTATAGCCGACGCATATTTTTAAGCTGGGGAAGTTATCCAGAATATCAAGGCGGGTAACTGCTATCCCGGTAAAGCCGTTAATGCGGGTGCTGAAGCGAGCGGCAACGGCATCAAACCAGCCACAGCGCCGGGCTCTGCCGGTAGTCGTGCCATACTCGTGAGCCACCTTCCGAATCAAATCACCTGTTTCGTCTTTTAGTTCAGTGGGCATAGGACCACCCCCAACTCTGGTGCTGTAAGCCTTGAAGACACCAAGGATAGCCCCAATCCTGGTAGGACTCACCCCGATACCCAGACTGCCCCCCCCGGCCAGTGGCGAAGAGGAAGTGGTATAGGGATAGGTACCAAAGTCAGGGTCAAGTAAAGCCCCCTGGGCTCCCTCCAGCAGTACCAGCTCATCCCGGCTTAATGCTTCTTCTACAATCAGGCTGGTATCACGGATGCAAGCAGCCAGTCGTTCCCCAAACTGGCAATACTGCTCATATACTTCAGTCAAAGATAACGGGCTAACCCCATAAACTTTAGTTAAAATAGTATTCTTGTAGTCAAGAATGTGGCCCAGGCGCTCCAGTAATACCTCTCTATCTAAAAGGTCACCAACACGGATGCCTAACCTGGCGACCTTATCGGCGAAGGCTGGGCCGATACCCTTGCCGGTAGTGCCGATTGCCTGGTTACCCCTTGCCTTCTCCTCCAGACCATCAAACAAGATATGGTAGGGCATAATTAGGTGAGCCCGGTCACTGATAAAGAGCCGACTGGTATCCACGCCGCGCTGGTTCAGCAGGTCTATTTCACCAAGGAGCACGCTAGGATTAATTACCACCCCGTTACCAATCAGGCAAACGGCTTGTGCCGAAAAAATACCAGAAGGGACAAGATGCAGTCCGAACTCGCCATAATGATTAATTACCGTATGCCCGGCATTATCCCCCCCGGAAAAACGGGCCACCACCTTCGCTTTTTCGGCCAGCAGGTCAATCACCTTCCCTTTCCCCTCATCTCCCCACTGGGCTCCAATAACAGCAATAACCGGCACTATTCCCCTCCCACTAGCTAATTCTTAGTTTGTTGCCAGACATAAAGTAGCCTCTGGCTAACGGTGATAAAGCTAAAGACCATGATAAGAACCAGGGCAGTAATTAAGGCATAATTAATCTGACTCAGCAAAAGCCCCAGCGCCAGCACAACTACCCTCTCCGTTCGCGTAAATAATCCTATTTCATCTTTTAAGCCAAGCGCTTCTGCTTTAGCTCTGATATAGCTCACCATTAATGAACCAACTAAAGCCAGACCAACCACTACAACCGCAGCGGCTGATTGCTCGCCAACATACCGGGCTAAAATACTGAGTAATACTACTGCCTCAGACAAACGGTCAAGTGTCGAGTCAAGAACAGCCCCAAACTTAGTCGTCCGGTTAGTGCTGCGGGCCAGCGCCCCATCCAGCGTATCAAACAGACCGGCTAAAAGTACCACCAAACCGGCGGTAAAAAGGTGCTCGGTAAGAACAAGAGCCGCTGCCCCGATATTCACCATCAACCCGGACCAGGTTAGGGCATTAGGAACTACCGGAGTCTTCGCCAGCAGCTGAACTATTGGTCGGGTAAAGTAATTGGCGGCAGTTTTACGGGCTTGAGCCAATTTTGCCACTGACCCTTGTTTGGTTAAAACAATATTATGATTACCCAGTCTATTTACCACCTTTTTATTAAATTAAAATAGCCTTAACTATCCAGGTCACTTTTGTCATCGGCATTCATTAAGCACTCTAAGATAAGAAGCAAATACTCTTTGAGCAATGTGTTCCCAGCTATACTCTTCAGCTTTAATCATTCCCTTCGTTCCCAGTTGCTGCCGAAGTTTCTCATCGCTCATCACCAAGATTAGTGCCCGGGCTAGTTCTTTGCTATCTTTGGGCGGCACTAATAATCCCTCTTCACCAGAAGTTACCACGCTGGCATAGCCGGCAATGTTAGTGGCAACAATTGGTTTACCGAGAGCCATTGCCTCAAGCAAAACGATGCCGAAACTTTCCCGACCGGTGGCTGGAGCACAAAAAACATCGGCCGTCTGATAATATCGGGGTAATTCAGCATAAGAGACAAAACCAACAAAAACAACATCTGCTAAACCATTCTGCTTTGCCCACTTCTCATACTTCTTTCGTGGTCGGCTACCCGGACCCACCACCAGAAGTCGCGAGTTGGGAATTTCCCGCTTAACCTGCTGATAAGCCTTCATTAGATAGCTCAAACCTTTGCGTCGCTCTAAACGCCCAACGAACAGGATATTCAGTTTGCCATCACAAAATTCTTCGATGGGAGATACACTGGGAGAGAAGTGCTCCAGGTCGACACCATTAGGAATAATATCATAATTCCCCGGGACATATTTACTGGCAAACTGCATAGCTGGTTTTGATACAGCAATTTTGCCATCAAGCTTACGCCCCCGCCTATTTAATATCAGGCGGCTAATTGGCCACCCAAAGCGATATCCCGGGCTACCGTCACAAGCATGAAAAGTGCCGATGTTTGGGGCATTGGAAAAGCGAAGTACGGCGCTACACAGCATGGGCATAAAAGGCTCATGAAGATGGACAATATCAAACTTTTCTCGGTTAAGAACCGTCTTTATTGTTGAAGCTAACCTGACGGATAGGGAAATACGAAGAATCGAGCCACTGGTAGGAACAGGACGGGGTTTACCGATGGGGATAAATCTATCACCAAAAACGGAGACTTTTTTGGAGGACGGGGCAATGACCTTCACCTCATGGCCCATACGGGTAAGGTGATACTCCAGAGAGGAAATGTGGTTGGCGACACCACCCGGGTAAGCAAAGTCGTAAGGGGAGACCAGGGCTATCTTCATACCAGCTTTAGCCTCCGCTGAAAACCATCCTTTAGCGTGGTTATTTATTCGGACTTTTTCTTTGAACTTACCCTTTCCATCTGATTAGCCGCAATGAACTTTTCCAGCATATGGCGAGCTTCATCATCGGTATATTGGACAGGTGGCGATTTCATAAAGTAGGCAGACGGGGCGGTGAGTGCCCCTTTCAATCCCTTATCTAAGGCAAGCTTACAGCATCGGATAGCATCAATAACCACCCCGGCTGAGTTAGGACTATCCCATACCTCAAGTTTCAGCTCCAGGTTCAAAGGAACATCGCCAAAAGTTTGCCCTTCCATCCTGATGTGACAAAATTTACGGTCAAGTAACCAGGGAACATAATCACTGGGACCGACATGGACATCATCTGGGTTAAGTTTGAAGTCTAATTGAGAGGTAACCGAGTTTGTCTTTGATATCTTCTTAGACTCAAGCCTTTCTCGTTCCAGCATATTAAGGAAATCAGTATTGCCGCCAAAGTTTAATTGGTAGGTTCGTAGCAGCTTGACACCACGGTCGCCAAACAGCCGGGTAAGAACACGATGGACGATAGTGGCGCCAACCTGAGATTTGATATCATCACCGATAATCGGTAGCCCTCTCTCCTCAAAGCGTTCCTGCCAGTATTTCTCGCGAGCGATAAAAACAGGGATACAATTAACGAAACCACAGCCAGCATCCAGCACCTGCTCAATATACCATTTGGTTGCCATTTCACTGCCCACCGGCAGGTAATTAAGCACCACATCGGTTTTGGTTTCCTTGAGAATTTTAATGATGTCAGCCGTGCGGCCGGGGGCTTTCTTGATTATTTGCGATAAATACTTACCCAGACCATCGTGGGTCATCCCACGCTGAACCGTAACTCCGCTGGTTGGCACATCGGTAAATTTGAAGGTATTATTTGGCAAAGTAAAAATCGCTTCGGACAGGTCTTTACCAACCTTGTTTTTATCAATATCAAAGGCAGCTACAAAATTAATGTCTTTGATACGATATCCACCCAGGTTAACGTGCATCAGTCCGGGTACGGACTCGGTTTCTTTGGCATCTCGATAATAGTGCACACCCTGAATTAGTGATGAGGCACAGTTACCGACACCGATTACGGCTACATTGATTTTACCCACTCTGAAACAATCCTCCTTTTAACAACCCATCCCTCCTGAAGAATCGCCGAAAGGAAACAGAAAGCGGTGCTTGTATTGTGATAACTAGCGATACATACCTTGAGAAGTTATTAAAAAGCACTAAACTCACCCTGGTAAGTTCACCAGGATACCACTATCATGGTATAAACGGCTAGCTAACCCTTGCCGATTCTAAAGACTTTAGTCCCGCAGACAGGACAGACTCCCTGCGTCGCCGGTCTCTTATTCTTAAGAGTGACCGATTTTGCGTTTTTAATTTCTCTTTTCTTGCGGCATTTAAGACAATAGGCTTGCACTTTGTTACCTCCCTTTCAGACTATGGACTATATTCCTATTCTAGATAGGCTGTCAAGAAACTCCCCTATCTTTATTTTCTATTTTCCCTTAAGTCTAGCCCAACACCTTCTCCGGTTGCCACCCCCCATTTTCCGAGTTGAAGCGTAGCACACCTAAGAAGCACCCGTCAAGAGTATAAGCGCGGCAACGATTTTCCGGAGAAGGTGCAGACTCTAAAATCAAAGAGCGTCCATTCCGGATGCTCTGCTTGGCATCATCACTAACCACTACTGCCGCCAAATGCAAAAGCACACTATCTATCGGATAAATAAACTGCTGCCAGTAGCCATAGCGGAAAGCATCTTCAAGTTGGGGGACTGAAATGGCGTCTTTTATATTAAAAATGCCACACCGCAAACGGCTCAGACTCTTTAAATAAGCCCCGCAACCCAGTGCTTGCCCTAAATCATAAGCTAAAGAACGGATATAGGTACCCTTGCCACAGACTACTTCTACCGTGGCAAGCGGTGGCTGCCAATCGATAAGCTCAAGGCGCTCGATTTTTGCCAATCGGCTCTTCCGCTCAACAGAGATGCCGGCTCGGGCTAATTGATAAAGCGGCCTGCCCCGGTACTTGATGGCGCTGTACATTGGAGGAGTCTGCCAAATTAAACCATTAAAAGCAGCTAGCGCCGATTCCAACTGGTTTTGGTCAATCCCGGAAGGGTCTGCCCTCTGGATAATCTGACCAGTGGCATCATAAGTATCGGTAACCACGCCTAATTCAATCTCAGCACGATAGGTCTTCGTGGCATCGACCAAAAACTCAACGACTCGTGTTCCCTGACCGAGGCAGATGGGTAGAACACCAGTCGCTGCCGGGTCAAGGGTGCCAGCGTGCCCAACACGCCGCTCGCCACTGAGCTGCTTCACCATCGCCACCAGACTAAAAGAGGTCTTGCCCCAGGGCTTATTGATATTTAAGATTCCATCCATACTTTAATAACGGCGCTGAGTACTCCCTTTAGTTAAGAGTCTCATCGGTATACTATCTAAGGGAAAAACAAAAGTACCTGGAATTGTTGCTCGGCAGGAGCATCATCCTGGACTGCTGTTGGCATAAAGGCAGCCCCTTGTTGAAAGCTGCCCTACCTTTATTAGAAAAAGTGGTTTTAAGTGGCTTTTTCTGAGCTGACATTATCAATTAGCTGCAAGAGGCGGTCACCCCGCTCAATAGAATCATCCCATTGAAAGGTTAGTTCAGGGGTATAGCGTAGCTTCAGACGCTTCGCCAGCTCTTTGCGGAAGAAACCGGAAGCCGAAGCCAGTACCTTTAATCTCTCTTGCTGTTCTTCCTTGCTACCCAAACAGCTAACGAACACCTTTGCCTGCTTCAGGTCGGACGAGGTGAAAACTTCGGTTATGGCGATAAAACTGCTCAGTCGCGGGTCTTTGACCTGACGTTGTAGTAATTCACTAATTTCCTGACGAATAAGGCTATTCACCCTCTCAATGCGATGTGCCATAATTATTTTCCTCTATTAGCTAACCTTCTCGATTCTAAACAATTCCAAGATATCCCCGACCTTAAAGTCATTAAAATCTTTAACCCCCACACCGCACTCATAACCGGCGGTTACTTCTTTAACATCGTCTTTCAAGCGTCGCAGACTGTTAACAACAGATTCACCGATTACTTTTTCCTGACGCCTCACTCTGACTGAAGAACCACGGCTCACCATCCCCTCACTAACATAGACACCGGCTATCTTTTGTTTCTTAACCCCTGTAAAGATGGCTCGCACTTCGGCCCGGCCCTCAATTACCTCAACCTCGGATGGTGCTAGCATACCTTTAAGTGCCTTATTGACATCATCAACGAGATTGTAAATTACATCGTAATAGCGGATACTGACACCCTGGCGCTCGGCTTGCTGCCGGGCTCCCGGCTCAGCGTTAGTATTAAAACCGATGATAATCCCCTTCGAAGCAACCGCTAACATTACATCACTCTCAGTAATATTACCACTGCCACTATGGATAATTCTGACCTTGACTTCATCGGTTGCCATCTGTTCCAGAGAAGTTCGTATCGCTTCAACGCTACCCTGAGCATCAGCTTTGAGAATAACATTAAGCTCTTTTACTTGTCCGGCGCTTACTTGCTCAAAGAGATTAGTGAGGCTCACTGATTTTTGCGATGCTGGCTCTAGCATCACCTCTGACTGGCGCTTTCCGATTAAAGCTTTTGCCTGATGTTCGTCAGCGACGACAGCTAAAGTATCGCCAACTTGAGGTACGCTACTTAAGCCGAGAACCTTAACCGGCATCGATGGACCGGCATTCTTCACCGGCTTACCGACGTAATCAAACATCGCTTTTAACTTACCCCAGGTAGCACCAACCACTATCGTGTCACCAACCCTCAGGGTGCCGTTATAAACCAGCACGGTGGCTAATGGGCCCTTAGTCTTATCCAGTTCCGCCTCGATAACAACTCCGGCCGCCGGCTGAGTATGGTCTGCCTTTAGCTCCTCCATTTCGGCTACCAGCAGTAGGTTTTCCAACAGTTTGGGGATACCTTGTTTTTCTTTGGCTGAAATTGCAACACAAATGGTATCGCCGCCCCACTCTTCAATAAGCACACCGGCATCAGCTAGCTGTTGCTTGACTCGCTCAGGATTAGCCTCAGGCTTATCAATCTTATTGATTGCTACAACGATAGGTACCCCGGCGGCACGGGCGTGGGCGATTGCTTCCAGGGTCTGGGGCATCACTCCATCATCAGCCGCCACCACTAAAATAGCAATATCTGTTACCTGAGCGCCACGAGCTCGCATGGCGGTAAAGGCTTCGTGACCAGGGGTATCCAGAAAGGTAATCTTTTGCCCATTGACCTCTACCTGGTAGGCACCAATACGCTGAGTAATACCAC
>JACQOL010000066.1 GCA_016202555.1 Chloroflexota bacterium
ACCCCGGCGTGAAGTATCTGGGGTAAAAGACATAGAGGCGCTTTAGAAAGGGATTAAGAGGGGCGAAGCCCCTCTTTTAATATCTTCCCCCTCTCCTTGATAAGGAGAGGGGGATTAAGGGGGTGAGGTAGATATGAATGTGGTTGAGACTATCGCCGAGATGAAACGACTCAGGCGTGAACTGGTTGAGCCGGTGGGTTTTGTTCCGACGATGGGTTTTCTACATAACGGTCATCTTGAATTGGTAAGGCGAGCTAAGGCAGAAAACTCCTCGGTAGTCGTCAGCATCTTTGTTAATCCCACGCAATTTGGTCCCCAGGAAGACTTTGAAAGCTACCCCCGTGACCTGCCCCGTGACCTGGCGATGCTGGAGACGGTAAAAACCGACCTTGTTTTTGTGCCCTCGGCAGATGAAATGTACCCCCCGCAGTTTGATAGCTGGGTAAATGTTGAAGGGGTGACTGAACGGCTGGAGGGTGCTATACGTCCCGGCCATTTCAAGGGAGTAGCAACAGTCGTTGCCAAGCTCTTCAATATCGTCCAACCGACCAAAGCCTACTTCGGACAGAAGGACGCCCAGCAGGTAGTGGTCATCAAAAAGATGCTAGCTGACCTGAATATGAATCTGGAAGTGGTGACTGTTCCTACAGTGCGTGAGCCGGATGGGCTGGCGATGAGCAGTCGCAATACATACCTTAAGCCTGATGAGCGCCAAGCTGCTGTCGTCCTCTATCAAGCCCTCACCCTAGCTCAGGGGTTATGGCGAAAAGGTGAGAAGGACGCTGGGCGTATCCGTCAGGTAATGAGAGAGTTTATTCAACAGCAACCACTCGCCGGGAAGATTGATTATATCAGCATCACTAACGCTGAGACACTGAGGGAGCTTGACATAATCAAACCCCCGGCAATAGTATTATTGGCCGTTAAAATCGGTAAGCCAAGGCTAATCGATAATATAGTACTAGTGTAACTACTAAAAGTATTACGCTTCAACTAACTGATACTTGAGATGGCTAACATGCCTCTCAAGTTTATCCTAATTTCAGCAGCCCAGAAAACAACCACAGATACACTGAATACTAAACTAGAATTTGCCCTTGGTCGCACCTGGCATTAGGACAGGGTACTTTTACCGAAATGTCCGGTTTCTTTTGGTTTAGTGGTCCCGGAGCCTTCAGTTTTTGTATTGTAAAACCGGTCCCTTTACAAACTGGGCAGTCAATCGTCTTAGCCATTTTCCCCCTCCTTCTGTTACTTTTCGGTTACTTTAGTTACTTTTTCGTTACAGCTACAATTTAGCAAAAAATGAAGGTGTTGTCAATAGGGTAACCCCCTAATTTTACTAAAATTGTTATCGTTTGAATAATATCAATCAAACATATGCTAACCCTCCGTTTGTTTGCCACTGATAAAATCGGCTACTTCCGCTGCGATTTCCGATTCTACTTTACTCTTTATATCAAACCAGTGTATTCTACTATCACCCAGGCGAAACCAGCTATACTGGTGGCGAACAAAGCGGTGAGTGGCAAACTTCATTTGCTCAATGGCATTCTCTAAGGTCAACTCACCTTTAAGGAACAGTCCGATTTGCTTGTAGCCGATACCCGACATAGCTGGTAAATCTAAACTATAGCCCATATCCAGTAGCGTTCTAACTTCATCAACCAGTCCTAGTTTTATCATCTCATCAACCCTTAAGTCAATACGGCGGTATAGCTCTGCCCTTGCCGTGGTTAAACCTATTATAAGAGTATTAAAAGGCAGTGCTTCCTTGCCCTGAAGCTGAGAAAAGGGAGCCTCTGCATATTTGGACACTTCGAGAGCTCTTATCACCCGGCGCACATTATGCCGGTCAATCCTCTGGGCTGCCTGTGGGTCAATCTTGATTAGCTCCTGATAAAGTTCGTCCGTTCCGCTGGTGAGTGCCTTCTCCGCTAAACTACGTCTGAATTCCGGGTCGGGCGGAACTGGCGGTATCTCCCAGCCTTCTAACACCGACCAGACATACAGTCCACTACCACCCACCATAAATGCTAATTTATGACGCTGCTGGATGTCTTCAATCGTCCGATAGGCAAGCTGTTGATATTGAGCCAGACTAAAGTCATCATCAAGCTCGACGACGTCAATCAGATGGTGGGTAACCAGAGACAACTCATGCCGACTGGGCTTAGCCGTGCCGATATCCAGATGACGGTATATCTGCCGGCTGTCGGCGCTGACTATCTCGCCATTGAATTGCTGAGCTAATCGCAGAGCCAATCGACTCTTCCCGATGCCAGTAGGACCAATGATAGCTACCAGACGGTTCATTTAATTTTTGCGGTTTGACGGACGATGCTTACAAACTGGTCGGCTTTCAGACTGGCTCCGCCAACCAGGGCACCATCTATCTCAGCTTGAGGCATAAACTCAGCGATATTATCCGCGGTAACGCTACCGCCGTAGAGGATGCGGAGCTGCTGGGTCACTTCTTTATCATAGAGCCGGGCGAAATCGCGGCGGATAATTCCCATTGTCTGATTGGCTTGCTGAGCGGTCGCCGCCTTGCCGGTGCCGATTGCCCAAACCGGCTCATAGGCGATTACCAAATCCCGGTGATAAGCTATTCCATCTAAAGATGACCTTAGCTGCTCGGTTACCACCTCTTCCGTCCTACCCGCTTCATTTTCTTCCAGTCTTTCCCCGAGGCACAAAATAGGTTTCAGACCAACTTTAAGGGCTGCCTTAATCTTCTTATTAACAATCTCTCCGGTATCACCAAAAAACTGCCGGCGCTCGGAGTGTCCGATAATAACAAATTCACACAGGTTAGCCAGCATCAGCGGAGAAATCTCCCCGGTATAAGCCCCCTTCTC
>JACQOL010000064.1 GCA_016202555.1 Chloroflexota bacterium
CATGGGGAGACAGAGTGGAATGTTGCCGAAATATTTAGAGGTAGAATTGATGTTGAACTGAATGAGACGGGGCTAAAGCAGGCAGCATTGCTGGCTCAATATCTCAGTCAGACTAAGATACAAGCGATTTACTCCAGCCCACTAAAACGAGCTTCGCAGACCGCCGAAGCGATTGCCCGCCTTCACCAGCTTAAAGTTACAATTGCGCCCGCTCTCATTGATTTTAACTTCGGCCAATGGCAAGGCCTATCTGTCCAGGAAGTAAAAGGTCGATATCCGGAGCTTTTTGCGGAATGGGTCAGCCATCCTGACCTGACAAAGATACCGGGTGGTGAGAGCTTGAAAGTTGTCAGGGAAAGGGCGATGGCACTGCTGGGTGAAGCCATCGCTCGGTATGCGGGAACAGTGGTTCTGGTATCTCACCGTGTGGTGAACAAGGTCTTGATATGTGCCCTGCTGGGACTGGATAATTCTCATTTTTGGCAGATAAAGCAGGACACCTGCGGTATTACTACTTTTACCTATGAAAACGGGCAATTCATTCTTGACGAGCATAATAATACCTCTTACTTAAAATCTCTCCAGAAAGCTCAGCTAGCCGATTTTTAGCAGAAGAGATGCTATTGCTTCTAGCCATTCAAGTTCAGGACTTTCCCTTACCCAACATAGTTGATATACTGAAGTTGGGGATGTCTGACAAAGGCACTAAAAGGCAGCCATCCACGGCAGGGAAAGGAGATGAGCGGATGAAGCTAAAAAACTTTAGCGGGTTAGTGCTCTCGGTATTACTGGTGATTGGGGTTGTTTTGGTCAGCGGGTGCGCCACTAATGCCGCTAAAACCCAAAATATCACTACCCAGGAAGCGCATTCCTTGGTACAAGAGAATACGAGTAATCCCGACTTTGTCATTCTTGATGTCCGAACACAGGAAGAATTTGACGGTGGGCATCTTGAAAATGCTATCAACCTGGATTTCAATTCCCCCACCTTCCGTGCTGACCTTGATAAGTTGAATAAGCAGAAAACATATCTCGTTTATTGCCTCAGTGGTGGCCGCAGCTCTAACGCCGTCACGATAATGGAGGAGCTTAGGTTTACCAAAGTCTACAATATGCTGAATGGGATTCTTGGTTGGGGTGTGGCGGGACTGCCCACGGTGAAATAGAATTGAGGATACATCCCGCTCAATACTGACTTTTAGTTTTGTCTGACTAACTTAGACTATCTCCATCCTGCTATAATAAGCCTATGAAAGAACCGTTGCTGGTGCTGTTTGATGGTAATGCCATCGTGCACCGTGCTTTCCATGCCTTTGAGAAAACTAGAACCCTGACCGTACCCAATACTGGTGAGGTGGTCAGTGCTGTTTATGGCTTTGCCCAGATGTTGCTTAAGGCAATCAATGAGCTGAAACCCACCCACTATGCTATCGCTTTTGATACCAAAGCCCCTACCTTCCGGCACCAGATGTTTGAGCGGTATAAGGCACATCGTCCCGCCACTCCCAGCGAACTGGTCGGTCAACTGGGGCGGGTAAGACAGCTCGTTGAAGCCTTCCATATCCCTATCTTTGAACTGGATGGCTACGAAGCCGATGATGTTCTGGGTACTCTCAGCCATCAGGCTAGCCAGAAAAAGATTGATACCATTATCGTTACTGGTGATGCCGATATTATGCAACTGGTATCACCACGGGTAAGAGTGCTTTATCCAAAACCAAGGGGGAGCTTTAGTGATACACAGCTTTACGATGATATTATGGTGAACGAAAAGTATGGCGTTAAGCCAGAGCGTATTGCCGACCTTAAAGCCCTGGTGGGCGACCCATCAGACAATATACCGGGTGTTCGTGGCATCGGTGACAAGACGGCGGTTAAGCTCATCCAGCAATTCGGTAGTCTGGAAGAAATATACACTCGTATTGACGAGGTAACCCCGGCTAGAATCCAAACTTTGCTGCGGGAAAATGAAGCCGCCGCTCGTCAGAGTAAAGAGCTGGCGACCATCATTACCAAGGTACCGGTTACCCTTAACCTTGATGACTGCCGGGTTAGCCATTATGACCGAAGTAAAGTAACCGGGCTTTTTCGTGAGCTTGAATTTGCCAGCCTGCTGGCTAAGCTGCCTGAAACTGAAAATGGAACAGCCGGGGAGATGGCTCAGATTAAGGGTGCTCCATCCCGGCGGGATTATCATATAATCAATACTATCCCGGCCCTTGATAAGCTCTTGAATCGTCTTTCAGCAGAATCCTTTGCCTTTGACCTGGAGACAACCAGCCTGGATGCGGTGTCAGCCCAGCTGGTCGGCATATCGCTCTCGCCAGCTCCGGGTGAGGCTTATTATATACCGGTCGGGCATGTTGGTCTGGGACAGATGGGACAACTGCCCGTGGAATATGTTATTGACCGCATTAAGCCCATCCTGGAAACCAGCGCTCTCGCCAAGCTTGCCCACAATGGTAAGTATGATATGACGGTGCTGGCTGAATACGGGATAACCGTCAATAATCTGACCTTTGACACCATGATTGCTGCCTACCTGCTGAGTGAAAAATCTTTAGGTTTGAAAGCTCTTGCCTTTAGTCGTTTAGGGATTGAAATGACACCTATCACCGACCTCATCGGCTCCGGAGCCAGGCAGCTTTCGATGTCTCAGGTAGAGATAGAGCGGGTGGCTGACTACGCCTGTGCCGATGCTGACATCACCGGGCAATTAGCCGAACTCCTGGGGCCAGACCTTCAGCAGCAGGGTTTGTGGCAATTATTTGCCGAGGTTGAGATGCCACTGGTGCCGGTGCTGGTCCATATGGAAAGGAACGGGGTTGCCCTGGACACCGATTTGCTGCGGCAAATGTCACACCGTCTCGGCGAGCAATTACTCAAGCTGGAGGCAGAGATATATCATAATGTCGGTCACCAGTTCAATATTAACTCACCCCAGCAATTAGGCTCTGTCCTCTTTGAGGAGTTAAAACTACCATCAGGCCGTAAGACCAAAACTGGTTATTCTACCGATGCCTCGGTTCTGGAGAAACTACGCAGCGTCCACCCTGTCGTAGAGTCTATTTTAGGATACCGCCAATTATTCAAGCTAAAGTCAACCTATATTGATGCCCTGCCCGGTTTAATTAATCCCAAAACAAGGCGAGTCCATACCAGCTTTAACCAGACAAGGACAGCGACCGGTCGTCTCTCCTCCAGCGACCCTAATTTACAGAATATCCCGGTCCGTGGTGAACTGGGGGGAGAGGTCAGGCAGGCATTTGCGGCTCCGTCTGGCTCTTACCTGCTAGATGCCGACTACTCGCAGGTTGACCTTCGTGTCCTGGCCCACCTGTCTCAAGACCAGGGCTTGCTTGATGCTTTCAGGCGGGGTGAGGATATTCACGCCGCTACTGCTAGTCGTCTCTTTGGTGTGGATACCTTTCAGGTGACCCCTGATATGCGCCGGGTGGCGAAAACAGTGAATTTCGGGGTTATCTACGGTATGAGTGGTTACGGGCTGGAGCAGGCAACCGAGTTATCGCGAGAAGAAGCCAGCCAGTTCATTACTGCTTACTTTGAAAAATACCCCGGTGTCAAAAAATACCTTGAAGCCACCAAGCAGCAGGCAAGGAACCAGGGCTATGTTCAGACGCTACTGGGCAGGCGACGCTCTATCCCTGAAATCAACTCAGCCAACCGGCAGGTAAGGGAAGCCGCCGAGCGGATGGCAATCAATATGCCGGTGCAAGGGACATCAGCCGACATCATTAAGGTAGCCATGGTTAACCTCTACCGTGAGATGACCAGGCGTCAATTGAAGAGTAAGATGCTGCTTCAGGTGCATGATGAGCTTCTCTTTGAAGTGCCTGCCGAGGAGTTTGAGCAAATGCGTCAGCTTGTTCCAAATCTAATGTCTACTGCCATAGAGCTTAGCATCCCGCTTAAGGTGGACATCAAGACTGGTCAGAACTGGGGAGAGATGAAATAAGTTACGGAGAAGAAATCCTCCTTTGTGAAGGGGGGAGACATAAACGACTGTGTATCTACAAAAAGACTATCTTCTCCCTTTGAAAAAGGGAGACTGAGAGGGATTTAAACAAAAAGGAGAAAATAATGCCAGAACTTCCTGAAGTAGAAACGGTAAAAAATGAATTGCTGCCTTATGTTGTCGGGCGTCAAATAACTGATATTGTTTTATTGTGGGTGGGCATAGTTAAAGAACCATCACCGGAAGAGTTCCGCTCCCGGCTCATCGGACAGAAAATAACCGGTATCACCCGGCGGGGTAAGTATCTGCCATTCAGCCTGAGCGGTGGCGATACATTAATCATCCACCTGAAAATGACCGGCTCCTTGCTGGTGCAGCGGGATTCAGCCGAACCGCCCCGCTTTACCCGGGCCGTGTTTCATCTGGATAACGATACCGACATCGTCTTCCGCGACCCCCGTAAGTTCGGCGTCCTGCGCCTGGTGGAGGATAAAAATACTATTATTGGTAAGCTTGGTCCGGAGCCATTTGATGAAGCTTTTACCCCTGAGCTTTTAGGTACTATTCTATTAAAGCGGAAAGCGCCTATGAAAGCCCTGCTCTGCGAGCAAGAACTGATTGCCGGTATCGGCTCGATGTATGCTGATGAAGCCCTCTTTGCTACTAAGATTCACCCGATGAGACCGGGAACTAGCCTGACTGAAAAAGAGATAAAGAATCTTCATAAGGCAATTCGCCGAATACTCAGTGCGGCTATCGAGAACAAAGGTGCCAGCGTGGATACCTACTACCGACCCGATGGCAGCCGGGGTACCGCCCATTACCAGTTCAAGGTTGCCCACCGCTTCAAGCAGCCCTGCTATACCTGCGGCACTCCCATCGAGCGTATTAAAGTCCGCAACCGGGGCAGCTACTTCTGTCCCCACTGCCAGCCAGCGGTTAGATAAATCATACAGCTATCCCAAGCCGTATGTATTTTTAAGCAGGATAACTGCTGGATTCCAGAGTATGTGGATAATAATTGCAACCCACCACCAATTACCTCGCCACAGTTTAAAGTAGAAAATGCCGAATAGGGTGTCACCGAATAAGATTTTTGGGGTTGCTATTGGGGTGGCAAATTTAAACTGATGCAATACTATCCATATAACTGTACCGACTACTAACCCGATTTCTCCTGAAAACCACTTAAATATCCCTCTGAAGAATAGTTCTTCAACCAAACCTGAGACAGCGGTTATTGTCATAGTACCGACCAAAGCTTGCAACGGTTGGGGTGAATACAATGGTTTTCCCGTTAACAGATTTAAGAAATGTATTGATGCTAATCCGCCGATTTGCAGAAAAATGAATGACAATAACAAACTTTTAAAACTGACAATTGGATTAAATATGCGTGGTAGTGTCAGTTTTTTATACCTAACTCTTTTAAAAAACTCAGTTGCTTTAGCAAGCATTCTTTTGCTATTTTCCATAATCTAATCTCGATTGAAAGCGTTTCTAAGAGATGCTAGCCCCCTCTTTCTAAATCTTCCCCCCTCTCATTTGAAGGAGAGGGGGATTA
>JACQOL010000002.1 GCA_016202555.1 Chloroflexota bacterium
ATAGCTGGTCAACCGCCTATGCCCTGGCGATGGCTATCAAAAAGATAGGTGAGTATGACCTCATCTTCTGCGGCCGACAGGCTGGCGACTGGGATGCCGGGCAAGTAGGCTCCGGCATCGCTGAGATACTGGGGTTACCCATTGTGACTTTAGCTAGAAAAATAGAGAGCGCCGGTGGAAAGGTAAGGGTAGAACGGATAACTGCTGATGGCTATGAGGTTGTCGAGGTATCCCTGCCCGCTTTAATCACGGTCAGCAATGAGCTTGGGCAAGCTCGTTACCCCACCATCAGGGGGATTATGGCCGCCAGGCGGAAGGAGCCGGTTATCTGGAAACCGGTCGATATCGGGATTAACCCGGCTCAAGTCGGTGCCAGCGGCCGACGCACCAGGATGCTCAAGCTGTTCCAGCCGGTGCGTGAAGATAAATGCCAGATTGTTGAAGGAGATAGCCCTGAGGAAGCGGCGGCTAACCTGGCCTTGAAACTCAGGGAAGCCAAAATACTCTAAAGAGGTCTCTCAGTCAATCTAAATTAAGGGAGAAATCAGATGCCCGAAGATAAGGGTGTGATGATTCTGGGTGAGGTTAGCGAAGGTAAGCTTAGTGCCACGACGGCTGAACTCCTTGGTTGTGGCCGGGGACTGGCTGATAAGCTGGGGCAAACCTTATCGGCGGTGCTGGTCGGCAGTAACGTGAAGAGTTTAGCCCAGGAAGCCATTGCTCTTGGGGCTGATAAAGTGTATGTAGCTGACGACCCTCTGCTTAAAGACTACCAGCCTGATTTCTACCTGTCAGTAATGGTAAAGGTAGTCAAACAGGTAACGCCCCGGATTATTCTGATGGGACAAACCCCCACCGGCTGCGACCTGGCACCACGGCTAGCCTTCAGATTAGGAACAGCGGCGGTTATGGACTGCGTGGAGCTGGAGATTGACGTAGATTCAAAACGACTTCTCGTCACCAAACCAGTCTACGGAGGCAATGCCCAAGCCACCTTTAGCTATGAGTCCGACCCCCAGATAGCTACGGTGAGAGCTAAAGTAATGTCACCCCCGGCGCCAGACACCGCCAGAAAAGGGGTGCTGATTATTATTGAGGCTGGTCTAGACCCCTCAGCGATACGAACCCGGGTTCTGGAAAAGGTGAAAGGGGAGATAAAAGGGCTAAAGCTGGAAGAGGCTCCGGTAGTGGTCAGTGGCGGGAGAGGCATTGGTGGGGCTGATGGTTTTCAACAGCTGGAAGAACTGGCTAAGCTACTCAAGGGAGCCGTGGGGGCTAGCCGTCCGGCCTGTGATAGCGGCTGGGTAGCCGACACTGCCCAGGTCGGTCTCAGCGGTAAAATTGTTACCCCGGACCTTTATCTTGCCATTGGTATCTCCGGTGCCAGCCAGCACCTGGCCGGTTGCTCCGGGGCAAAAACTATCGTTGCCATCAATAAAGATGCTGAGGCTAATATCTTCAAGGTAGCTCACTTTGGTGTCGTCGGCGACTGGGCAAAGGTATTACCGGCTTTCATCAAAAAAGTTAAAGAATTACTGGCTGAGTAAACAGAAGTAATAGCCAACTTTTTTCCTGCTTCAAGGGTAGATTACAGTACAGGTTATTTCTCTTATCCAGCTTTATGTTATAATTCAGGCATAAACTCAAGAAGCTCTAGTCAGGGGAGGCTAAAACGGATATATTAGCACTGAAGCAAAGACTGGTGGCACTGTTAACGCAGGCGGCCAGTGAAGCTCAACAATCAGGTAAGCTGCCGGCAGTAACTTTGCCCGAAGCCTATATCGAGCGTCCCCAGAACCAGGAACACGGGGACTATGCCTCAAGTTTTCCCCTGAAATTAGCCCGGGCAACCGGGGTTAAGCCGATGACCATTGCTGAGAACCTGGTAGAACTGATTGCTCCAACTGCTGAGATTGACAGCATTGTTGCTGCTCCACCGGGGTTCATTAATTTTACCATTAAGAACAACTGGTTAACCAGTCAGATAGATTCAATCCTGCTGGTAGGTGAGGGATACGGTAATATTGACCTCGGCCGGGGCAGCCGGGTACAGGTGGAGTTTGTTAGTGTTAATCCAACAGGGCCACTACATGTCGGGCATGGACGCGGGGCGATTCTGGGTAGTACTCTCGCTAATATGCTGACGGCGGCTGGCTATAATGTGGAGAAAGAGTATTACATTAATGATGCCGGTAACCAGATAGGTGCCTTTTATCAATCGCTCTATGCCCGCTATCAGCAATGCCTGGGTAGTGACGCTGAGATGCCAGCCGATGGCTATCTTGGTAACTATATGGTTGACTTAGCCAAGGAAATTATTGCCGAAGAGGGCGACCGATTTCTGACTCTACCCGACCCAGCAGCGTCATTGGGACAACTTGGGTTAGCTAAGATGCTCAAGCAAATCAAGGGCGACCTTGAGTTACTCGGGGTGAACTTTGATGTCTGGTTTAGCGAACGTAGCCTTTATGAGAATGGACAATTCCAGACGGCGACGTCGCTCCTGCGCCAGGGAGGATATATTACCGAAAAAGAAGAGGCAACATGGTTTGTCTCCACTGCCTCGGGCGAGGACAAGGACAACGTAGTTATCCGTAGCGATGGTTCACCTACCTATTTCGCTGCTGATATTGCTTATCACTACAATAAGTTTTTGGAGCGCAAGTTTGATAAGGTGATTAATATCTGGGGAGCTGACCATCAGGGTCATGTCTCCCGGATGAAAGCAGTTGTTGGTGCCCTGGGTATTAACCCTGAGCGACTGGAGGTAATAATCTCTCAGATGGTTACCTTGCATCGTGGCGAGGAACTGGTTAAGCTCTCCAAACGCAGCGGCGACATTATTACCTTACGTGAGGTGGTGGAAGAGGTAGGCAGCGATGCTTGTCGCTTCTTCTTCTTATCCCGCTCGGCAAATAGCCAGATGGATTTTGATTTAGAGTTGGCCAAGAAACAATCGGCGGAAAACCCCGTCTACTATGTTCAGTATGCTCACGCTCGTATCGCCAGTATTCTGCGTCTGGCTAAAGAGAAGGGTATTGAGTATAGTAATGGGGATGCTTCCTTACTAATCACAGAACCCGAATTGACCCTGATACGCCGGCTCTTGCTCTTACCGGAGCTGGTTGAGACAGTGGCTCAGACGCTGGAACCTCATCACCTAACCTACTATTCCCAGGATTTAGCCAATGTTTTCCATATTTTTTACAAGCAGTGCCGTGTCATTTCAGCGGATGAAGCCCTGACGGCGGCTCGTCTCAAGTTGGTAGCGACTGCTAAGATTGTTCTGGCGAAAACCCTGCACCTGATGGGTATGACGGCGCCAGAGGAGATGTAAGCAAAACAAATTCTTGTCCTTGTGTCCCCCCTTATGTTACACTTTTTAGCTGAGGAATAGTGATGAAAAAGCGCGTTTTTTCGGGGGCTCGCCCCACTGCCAGGCAACATATCGGCAACTATCTGGGCGCCATCCAAAACTATGTTAACCTCCAGCAGGAGTATAACTGCATCTATTGTATCGTGGATATCCACGCCTTAACCTCTCTGGAAGATACCAGTAAGCTGCCGGAAAACATTAGCGAGATGGCCCTTGACTGGCTGGCAGCCGGACTTGACCCGGATAAAAGCATTATTTTCGTGCAGTCCCATGTCCCGGAAGTGATGGAACTATATACTCTGCTGGGTATGATTACCCCTCTAAGCTGGCTATTACGCGTGCCTACCTTTAAAGAGAAGGTAAAGCTACAGCCGCACAATGTCAACTATGGGCTGGTGGGCTATCCAGTGCTGATGACGGCTGATATTGCCCTTTATAAAGCTGAGGTAGTGCCGGTTGGTGAAGACCAGTTACCTCACCTGGAGCTGGCCAGGGAGATTGCTCGCCGCTTTAACAATCTGTTTGGCGATACTTTCCCGGAACCACAAGCTAAGCTTACCTCCTTTCCGCTGATAGCCGGGCTGGACGGAGCGGGAAAAATGAGTAAGCAAAGCGGTAGCAGTATTGAACTAGCTCTTTCCCCCAAAGAGACGATAGAACGGGTAATGACGGCGGTTACTGACCCGGCTCGACGCTACCGCTCTGACCCGGGACACCCGGAGATATGTAATATCTATTCTCTCCACAGGTTTTTCAGCCCATCAGAGCTAGATGACATCGCTAGTCAGTGCCGTTCCGCCCAGATCGGTTGTGTTGATTGCAAGAAGCTCCTGGGGCAAGGGATTAATGCGGCTCTGGAACCTTTCCGACAACGGCGGGCGGCCCTGGCCACTAAACCTAATTATATAACCGAAGTCCTGGCTGATGGAGCTCAGCAGGCTAGTGTTATTGCCAGGGAGACCATCAGAGAGGTCAAACAAAAGATGAGGCTTCTTTAGCGAAAGACACCACCCCCAACATTAATCTGTGAGGTAAATCAAAATAGAAATAATCCCGGCAATTGACATTAGAGATGGTAAATGCGTTCGTCTGTATCAGGGCAGCTATGAGCGGGAGACGGTCTACTCTGAAGACCCGGTCGAGGTAGCTCTGAAGTGGCAAGGAATGGGAGCCCCCCGAATCCATATCGTTGACCTTGATGGCGCCTCCCGGGGTGAAGTTGGTAATCTGGAACTTATTAAGGAGCTAGCCCGTGCCATAATAGTGCCGACCCAACTGGGTGGCGGTATCCGCCAGCTGGCAACAATCGAGCAACTGCTTAAAATCGGCATCGAGCGTGTTATCCTGGGGACCGCCGCTGTAGAGAATCCCAGACTGGTTGAAGAGGCTTGCCGATACTTCGGCGAATCTATTGTTGTTGGTCTTGATACCAGAGAGGGATTGGTCACCATACGTGGCTGGCAGCAAGATACCAGGCTAACTGGTATCGAGTTTGCTAGAACGATGCTAAAGCTGGGGGTAAAGCGTTTCATCTATACCGATATTAGTCGTGATGGCACCCTCACCGAGCCTAACTTCACTGCTATCGCCGAGCTACTGGATGAAACTAGAGTACCCATTATCGCAGCCGGGGGTATCTCGTCTCTTACCCATCTGAAGATATTAAAACTGCTGGGCGTTGAGGGTACTATCGTAGGGAAGGCACTCTATACCGGGGACATCAATCTGAAACAGGCGCTGAACACCATTTCCGGCTGAAAGAGAAAAAGGTAAAGGAGAGTTTAAGAGAGGGGCTTCGCCTCTCTTATATAATCAGTCCCCCCTTCCCCTTATCAAGGGGAAGGGGGGACAAAGGGGGGACGAGGTTGGTAAATAAGCTAAAGTTTGATGAAAAGGGGCTTATCCCGGCGATTATTCAGGATGCTGATACCGGTGAGGTACTGATGCTGGGTTATATGAATGAGGAAGCCTTACGCCGTACCCTGTCCGGTGATGATGTCTGGTTTTACAGTCGGAGCCGGCAGGAGCTATGGCATAAAGGGGCAACCTCAGGTAACTACATCAAAGTGCGAGAAGTGTGGCTGGATTGTGACCGAGATACTATTCTGGTTAAAGCTAAGCCAATCGGTCCGGTATGCCACACCGGTAACAAAACCTGCTTCTTCCAGCAGTTACCAAAACTAGTTTGAAAAGCCATCAGGGGGCAGTCTCAACCGATGCCTCTTGCTCAGTTTCGGTCACTCTCTTCAATGCCTCTAAGGCAACCTCTAGCTGGCTATCATCAGGTTCTCTGGTGGTCAGTCCTTGTAGCCATAGTCCCGGAGCCAGCATAGCCCTGACCAAACCATTATCGCTATGCCGGCCACCAAAATAGATAACTTCATAGCCCAGAGCGGCAATAACCGGGATGAGGACAAGGCGCGACAGCACCATTAACCACAACGAGTGTAGACCAATCAAAGCAAAAACAACAATAGATATGCTCAAGACAACAAACAAAAAACTGGTAC
>JACQOL010000065.1 GCA_016202555.1 Chloroflexota bacterium
GGCATCGCCTGCGGCAAAGGTATGGCTATCCTCTTCAAGAAAGGTAAGAAAATTGGCGTGGTTCAGGAAAAGGATTTCGTCCGGGTGCTGATGGAGGAAGTGGAGAAGTTTTAATCCTAGGTAAGCAGCGAGCGAATTAGAAAACTTGTTCAGGAGGGGAAACGATGAAAAAGACATTCCTATTGAGGTTGACCTTACTTATGACGCTTCTATTCTTGACTGCCTGCGGTGTACCCCAGAAAGACTACGACAAACTGGCTAGCGACCTTACCGCCGCTCAAGCACAAATTCAAACTCTACAGAGGGACTTATCGGCTAAAGAAAGTGAATTTTCTGCGGCCAAAACACAAGCCCAATCATTACAAAGCAGCTTATCAGCCAAAGAAAGTGAACTTCAAGCAACCAAGACAAAACTGACACAGTCCAAGAGCCGACTGGAAGTCGTTAATGCCCTTTTGATGCCATCCCTAACGGGTGAGTTGTACAATTGGACCGATGTCCAGGCTCTGACCTTCTTTTTGGGGTGGATGTCCAAAGTGCAAGCTGTCGGCGACCCTACTCTAACCGCCAAATTTGGAGAAATAATTAGTACTGGGTTCACCGACAAATCAATAACTGCTTTCTTCGTATACCTCCTTGAAAGCATAACCAAAGCCTTAGAGTAACCGTACTTTTCAAACGAGAGTAAAATAGAGGCGAAGCCTCTCTTACAAAACATCTATAAGAGCGTGATAGAAATGTCATTGCGAGGAGCACAGCGACGTGGCAATCTGGGTGGAGGGGTTTTCCCCATCCAGATTGCTTCTCCTTCGCCTGTGGCGGATGGTCTCGCAATGACATGACAAACAAGGATAAGGGAGATATAGGGGGATTAAATCCCTCTCAGTCTCCCTTTATGAAAGTGAGAAGTATTTAGAGATACGAGTTCCCAAAGCAACCACCGCCCACTGGATTCCAGCCTCTGCTGGAATGACATCGCACCACTAGAATAAACTCGCCCGATATGGTTTAATATCTCGGGGAGCTTGAGCTTACTCTCAGTCCTATCAACAAACAAGGAGGAGAAAATGGCAGAGTTACCAGAGTGGGGCAGAAACCACGTACGTATGCTACTATCCTGGGCACTTGGCTATCTCGGCGCCGACCGTTTCTATAACGGTCAGCTTGGTATCGGCATCTTGAAAGGGATTACCCTGGGTGGGTTGGGCATTTGGTGGTTAATTGATGCCGTCTACTACACTACGAAAGCAGGTGGTAAAAGAGTACCTTAACTACTCAAACCTATCTTTAGAGAAACAATGCGTATATCACAGCTATTCGGTAAAACCCAGCGAGAAATTCCCGCCGAAGCGGATACTATCAGCCACCAGCTACTATTAAGAGCCGGCATGATACGCCAGCTAACCAGTGGCGTCTACTCTTATCTGCCCTTAGCCTGGCGAGTGCTCAAAAAGATTGAAAATATCGTCCGTGAGGAGATGGACAATGCCGGCGGGCAGGAGCTACTGCTGCCGGCTCTCCAGCCTTTAGAGTTATGGCAAAAAAGCGGGCGAGACCTCGCCTTTGGTCAGGGACTCTTCACTCTTTCCGACCGCCGCGACCACAAATTAGCCCTGGGACCAACCCACGAAGAGGTCATTACCGAGCTGGTCGGCGCCACCGTGCAGAGCTACCGTGATTTGCCTCTCCGGCTTTACCAAATCCAAACCAAGTTCCGCGATGAGCCCCGCCCCCGCGGCGGGCTGCTCAGAGTCCGTGAGTTCATTATGAAAGACCTCTATAGCTTTGATATTGATGCCGCCGGTTTGGATGAGAGCTATAACCGGATGCTTCAGGCCTACCGCAATATCTACGACCGCTGTGGCGTACCCATCCGGCTCGTTGAAGCTGATAGCGGCGCCATCGGCGGTAAAGACTCCCACGAATTTATCGCCGTTGCCGAAAGCGGTGAAGATGAGGTTATCTACTGCGATAAATGTCAATATACGGCTAATGTGGAGAAGGCACAGAGTGTTAAGGAAAAGGTGGAGGGTGGCGAGCCTTTACCCCGGGAAGAAGTGAGCACGCCGGGTATAGCGACGATTGAAGAGGTATCCAGCTTCCTCAAGGTGACACCAAATCGCACCCTGAAAGCCGTCTTCTATGTGGCTGATAGCAAGCTCATCTTTATCGTTATCCGGGGCGACCTTGAGGTCAACGAAATCAAACTCAAAAACGCCCTGGGCAGCACCGAGCTTCGCCTGGCGACCTCAGCTGAGGTAGCTGAGTCCGGTATCATCGCCGGTGCCGCTTCGCCGGTAGGTATCAAGAACATCAAGGTTATTGCCGACGACTCGATAACCTCAGCCACCAATCTTGTCGCCGGTGCTAATAAACCGGCCACTCACCTCAGAAACGTCAACTACCCCAGGGATTTCCGGACTGACCTCATCACCGATATCGCCAAGGCTCAGGCTGGAGACAGTTGCCCCAGGTGCGGCGGCAAACTCTCATCAATCTATGGCATTGAGGTTGGTCATGCCTTCAAACTGGGCACCGTCATCAGCCAGAAGCTAGGCGCCCAGTTTATTGACCAGAGCGGACTATCCCGCCCGATTATGATGGGGTGCTATGGCATCGGTCTGGGACGGCTGCTGGCCGCCGCCATCGAGCAGAACCACGATGACAAGGGCATTATCTGGCCGGCGGCTATCGCCCCCTATCAAATCCATCTCTGCCCCCTATACCGAGAAGGCTCTAAAGTCTCTGAAGTTGCCGAAAATCTGTATACTGAGCTTACGACACAGGGCTTAGAGGTGCTTTTTGACGACCGCCAGGAATCCCCGGGGGTAAAGTTCAACGATGCCGACCTATTAGGAATACCCCTCCGGGTTACCATCAGTCCCCGCACTCTGGAGAAGAATAGCATTGAGATGAAAAAGCGCACCGAGAAAGAAACTCAACTGGTGCCATTAGATGAGATAACTGAAAGGCTTAAGGAGCTTAGTAGCTAAGTTTATCTTAATTAGCTAGTTCGCCTTGAGGGCGCTGACTTTAATACTGGAAATCGCCCCGGCCAATTCTCCTGTTCTCGCCGATGCCGCTTCAGAAACTATCTCCACCTCTTTGAAGCCGGCGGCAACGATAGTTGCCAGGTATTCCTCTTTCAGGGAAGCTCCGCCAACACAGCCAGCCCACACCGCCATATCATTTCTAACCGATTCGGGAAGTTCCCTGAGTAATACCATGTCAGAAACCATTACCTTGCCCCCTGGTTTAAGCACTCGGTAGACTTCCTTGAAGACTCGTGCCTTATCCGGTGACAGGTTGATAACACAATTAGAGATGACGACATCAACTGAATTATCAGCGACCGGCAAGCTCTCAATTTCTCCCAGCCGGAACTCCACATTTGTAACCTGCATCTTTTCAGCGTTATCCCTGGCCAGTTGGAGCATCTCTGGCGTCATATCTACTCCGATAACCTTTCCGCTCTGACCAACAGCATTAGCCGCCAGAAAGCAATCAATGCCACCGCCTGAGCCGAGGTCCAGCACGACCTCACCTTTTCTCAGTGAAGCAAGGGCAGTAGGGTTGCCACAGCCGGCAACAACATCGGTAACGCTCTGAGGTAAGCCGGAGAGTTCCTCTCGAGAATAAAGTTTCTCAGCATGACCAGGTCGCCGGGTAGTGGTCGAGCAACAACTCGTTACCTGACGAGCCCTCTCGCCATAGTGCTCCCTCACTGCTTTCCTGATTTCTGTTTCCTTCATTTCAACACCTCTTTATTTCAGTATTCCTTGCATCACCGACACAAAGGTAGCCTTTACCATTTCGGTAAGCTCACCAGCTTTCCTAATCTAATTATACCTCCATTTCCAAATATACCATAGTTGGATTCCTTGGAGAACAATAAAAACCGCTGCGTTTAATGTGAATAGTAAATCATTAACAGAGATAAGCGCTCTGAAAAAAGTGATGCCTAGTAAGACGAAGGATAGAACATAAGCCATAATAGACCGAGATTTAGCCGAGCGTGTTTGGATAATACGCTTAATATCTAATATACTGGACAAATATCCTATAGGCATAGCTACAATATAAAAATAATCCCAAAAGTTCAATCTTCCCTTTTTCCCTTAGTCATTCTTAACCCTTTTACTAACTTCATCACTTCACAAATAGCCCTTATTATTCTGAATTTTCAGATTATGCTGATTATAGACGATAAAATTAAGCTTGTCCACTAGTCTCTTAGACTATTATAGTCAAGCCGAAACTAACTACGCAGTATCGCCTCAAGCTCTTGGGACAGCCTGTCCAGGATTTGCTGCTGGACTTCGCTAACCTCATTATCAGTCAAGGTATGAGCCGGGGATTGGAAGGTAATCCGGTAAGCCAAAGATTTCTTACCCAGGGGAACCTGGTCACCGGAATAGACATCAAATAGCCTGACCTGCTCCACCAGAAGGAAGCTTTTAATAATATCCAGGACTTGTTGGTGGGTTATACCGGTATCAACCACCAGGGCCATATCCCTGACCACGGAAGGAAATCGGGGTATCGGCTGGAACATTTTATGTCTGATAGCAAATGGCAGGAGTGCTGGCAGGTCAATTTCAAAAAGGTAGACAGCCCCGGTAATCTCAAAATTCTCCAGCACCTTAGGGTGTATCTCACCGACAATCCCCAGTCGGTTACCAGCGATAGCTATCGCCGCCTGATTAGCTAATTTTAGACCTTCATCCGAACATTCCTCAAAGCTAGCAGCGACACCTAGCTGGCTGAGCAAGCCCTCGACCACTCCCTTCGCCGTAAAGAAATCGGGCAATTCAGCTTCGCCATACCACGATTTCTCAGTTCCAGAGCCGCTGAGCAGAGCACAAATTACCTCACGCTCATCGGGTAAGTCTTTAGGTCTGGGCAGGTATACTCTGCCCAGCTCAAAAAGTCGAATCCCGCCCTCTTCACGCCGTCGGTTAGCTGCCAGAGCCGCCAGCAGGTTAGCCCGCAGGTTAGGACGGAGATACTCCTGCTCAACACTCATCGGATTAGCCATGCGTAATGGCATTGGTTCAAGAGCTTGGGAACCTGGAGATAGCCTATTAAGCATATCCAGACTGGTCAGGGAATAGGTGATTACCTCTTGAAAACCGAAGCCGATAAGGTGCTGCCCAATTTCACGCTTCAGCTTAACCATCGGCTCAGGATTATGCCTGGGTATCGGCTGGCTGAGCATGGTCATTGGCAGACTGTCATAGCCAGTAATACGAATGACCTCGTCAATTAGGTCAACCGCCAAATTTATATCACTCCGCCAGTAAGGGGCCGAAACGATAACCTCTACTGCCGAACTGGCGGGCTGACAATCAAAGCCCAGAGCAGTCAATGTACTCACTATCTGCTTACGGCTAAAACCACTCCCCAGCAAACGTTTTACCTCACCGGTTGAGAGCGAAATAGATTTTAGCTCCCGTTCACCGGGATAAACATCAATTGTCCCCCTGGCGGTTTGACCACCACCCAGCTCGACGAGCAATTGAGTCGCTCGTTTCAGAGCCGGCAACGTCATCTCAGGACTAATGCCCCGCTCAAATCGCATACAGGCTTCACTGGATAAATTCAAGGCTCGGCCGGTATAATGAATGCTTGATGGCTTAAAACTGGCTGATTCCAGTAATATTGAGGTCGTCCCTTCAGTTACTTCACTATTGGCGCCACCCATCACCCCGGCCACCGCCACTGGCCTCTCGGCATCAGCAATGACCAGCGTATCGGCAGCCAAGACCCGCTCGGCTCCATCCAGGGTAACGATTCTTTCACCATCAGTCGCCCGGCGGACAACAATTTTTTTGCCCCTGATTTTATTGTAGTCAAAAGCGTGCAGGGGTTGCCCATACTCCAGCATCACATAGTTGGTCACATCAACAATGTTATTTATCGGGCGCATACCACCGGCCAGTAACCGTTGCTGCAACCACCCCGGCGATTCAGCCACCGTCACCCCCGTAATCAGGCTGACACAATACCTGGGGCACAGGTCAGGGTCGGTAATGTCTACTGATATTTGCTGCTCTATAGAAGAGGCTGATTCTTCATAAGAAACCTCAGGCAAATGCAAAGTTTGCCCGGTCAGGACAGCCATCTCCCGAGCGATGCCAATTACGGAAAGGCAATCAGGACGATTGGGCGTTATTTCCAGATTAAGAATAGCATCACCCAGATAATCAGCCAGCGATGTCCCCACCGGTGCGTCAGCGGGTAAAACCATAATTCCTTCGTGCTTATCTGATATGCCCAGCTCTTTTTCCGAACAAACCATACCGCTGGAGATGACACCCCGAATTTTAGCTGTTTTCAAGACGGCGACCTGCCCGCTATGCCCATCGATAAGCTGGGCACCAACACGGGCAAAGGCTATCTTATCACCAACTCTAAGGTTAGGCGCCCCACAGACAACAGTTGCCTGCTCGGTACCCAAATCTACAGTGGGCAAAGTAAGGCGGTCAGCATTCGGGTGGGGATTAACCGCCATTATCTGACCAACAACGACGTTTTCCCAGCTGCCGCCGATAACCTCCACACCCTTGACCTCCAGCCCGGCCATCGTCAGCTTCTCGGCTAGAGCAGTCGGAGGTATGGTAATATCAACATATTCCTTAAGCCAGTTAAGTGAAACTTTCATTTCAAAACTGCCTCAGAAATCTAAGGTCGCTGCCGTAGAAGAGCCTGACATCGTCAATCCCATAGCGCAGCATGGGCAAGCGGTCAATACCAATACCAAAGGCAAAACTGGTGTAGACTTTCGGGTCAATACCCCCGCGCTCCAGCACCCTGGGGTGGGTCATCCCGGCACCCAGTATTTCAATCCAGCCACTATTACCACAGAGACGACAGCCCTGACCGGCACAAACGGCACACTCAATCGCCATCTCCACACCGGGCTCAACAAAGGGAAAATAGTCACAGCGGAAGCGTACCTTCCTCTCCTCACCAAAGAAACGACGGGCAAATTCGTAAAGCGTTCCCTTCAGGTCTGCCATCGTAATACGGCTATCTACCACTAGACCGTCAATCTGATGAAACATCGGCACATGAGTAGCATCACTGGCTTCATAGCGGTAGACTTTACCCGCTGAAATTACCCTGATTGGTGGTTTCAGGGCTTCAACCATTCGAGCACTGACCGAAGTAGTATGCGTTCGCAGTAACATCGGTCTCTGACCGGCTTCGTTCCGGTAATCCACCCAGAAAGTAGACATATTATCACGGGCCGGGTGTTCTGCAGGGATATTCAGGGCCTCAAAATTATAATAGTCCCACTCTACCTCTGGTCCCTCAACTACCTGAAAGCCCATGGCCACAAATATCTGGCATATTTCATGAATTGTCTGCGTTATGGGGTGCAGGCGACCGATTGGCCAAGGGCGACCGGGCAGGGTAATATCAAGTTGCTCAGTGCCCTTAGATTTTTCTTCCAGCCTGGCAGCCAGACCCGTTTTTGCAGCGCTCAGGGCACTTTCCAGCTCAGCTTTAAGCTCGTTAGCACGGCCGCCGGCGATTTTTCTTTCTTCCAGAGGTAATGTAGCCAGGCTACGCAGGCTATTGGTTAGCTCACTCTTCTTACCCAGATAGCGAACCCGCCACGATTCCAGTTCCTCATTATTGTCAACGCCGGCTAGCTCACGGAGTGCCTTTAGTTTTAACTCTTCAAGCTGTTCTAACATAGTCGTCTTGAATTATAGGTTATTAGTCAGAAGTGGTCAAGAAGAATACGTTACGGTCTTTTTAACCCTCACCCCCTTCTCCTCCAAGTCCCAATATCTAAGCACTAAATCCTAAAGAAGAGTCCATTTGTTCCATTGAAACAAAAACTAATGCGATTGAGTATGCGAAGCCAGTCTCATAACAGGGGATAATGAGAGGTAATTGGTCTCCCGAAAACCAAGACATGCTCAAGTCCCGTGATAGTAATGAGTATGCTATTCCCATCAGCGGTATTCAGCCAATACTCCGGGACAAGAATGCGACGATATAAATCCCTTACTGGATGCTGCGGGGGTTGATTCTGACGAGCCTAGTCTAACGACCTGCGTTACC
>JACQOL010000067.1 GCA_016202555.1 Chloroflexota bacterium
AAAGCTACTACATGACATTGAAAGGCGGAATCTCTTTACGAACCGTATCGATGGCGAAAAAACTTGGTATTGCTACCACCACCTCTTTCGTGAATTCCTTCAGACGACGCTCTTGGAGGAAGACCCCGAGCGATTTGTATTCTTACATCGTCAAGCCGCTTCACTCTTTGAACAAGAGTATCGATGGAATGAGGCAATTACTCACTTTTTGAAAGCTAAGAATTATGATGAGGCTTTGAGAGTCATTAAGACTGTAGGTGAAGATTTTCAAAAATCTGGCAAATGGACGACTGTTGCCAGATGGATCGAGGCTTTGCCGGAAAACATGCGCCTATCTGATCCTGAGTTAGTGCTGCTTCAAGCGCAGAGCTTAATCCATCTGGGCGAGACAGATGAGGCTATCCACGACTTGACCAGCCTTCTGGGCCAGGTCGTGAATAAGGAAAACTGGTTGTATAGGGCCAAGGCGTTGAGTTGGCGAAGCGCTGCTTTTCGTCTAGCCGGCCTCTTTACGGAAGCCAAGAGCGACATTAAGACTGCTATTCGTCTTCTCGAGCAGCAAAACGGACCAGCCGATATTCTCGGTGATGCACGTAGGCGTCTGGGGAACATATATGCAGAGCAGGGGCAGTTCCCCTTAGCCCTGAGACAACTGAAACGAGCACTGAAGAACTACTCCACCGTCTTTGATGCAGGTCAGATGGCTGCGGTGCACAATTCGCTGGGTATCATCCATAAGCGTCTCGGCGACCTTACCAAGGCCAACATGCACTTTGAACATGCCAGACAAGGGTGGCAGAAGGTAAAGAATTATGGGTCTCTGGCTATGACGCTCAACAATATGGGCAACATATATCGCCGCCAGGGTCAATATGACCTGGCGTTAGATACATTTCGTTCTGGACTAGAAAGGGCTCGTGAAACTGGGTATCGACGAGCCGAGGCTCTCATTTTTGTCAATATGGCAGGAGTGCTGCGCGACCTGGACTTGTATGATGAGGCGCTGGCCGCATACCATAGAGGGCTTGAACTGGCAAGAGAGGTCATGGAAGCCTACTGCGTGGCGTTAGCCACAGTAGGAATAGGAGAAACGTATCGGCTTCTCGGTGCTCATGACAAGGCAGAGGTGCTCCTTAAGGAAGCTATCTCTCAGTCCGAAGAGCATGGACAGACCTATGAGGCGACGCTGTTTGCTATACCGATGGGAATCATCGAATATGAGCGTGGCCAATACGAGACCGCAGTGCGAATCCTCCGCGGCGTTTCCGACCGTCTCAGAGACATAGGAGATAAAGACGCCTTAGCGAAAACATATTTCCATCTCGCTCAAGCATCATTCTTGACCAAGCGATATGAGCTTGCTCTTAGCTGGCTAGAAGAGGCGAGCCAGCTAGCCGACGAACTGGGCTACGAAGACTTCCTGGCCGTTGAAGGTAGAAATTCAGCTCTTTTGATTCAGTATGGAGCCTCAAAAGGGGTGGGCGGCAACCGCTTCGTCCGCATCATGGATAAAATTAGGAGGCAACGCGAAAGCCGGAGAAGACCAGAAACTGCAGACCTCTCAGCAGCCTCCGGTGAAGTGGCAAAACCTGACATTGAAGCTCGCGCCCTGGGTGAGACTTGCGTCCTGCTAAATTCTCATCCAATCAGTGAGGCGGAGTGGAGAAGTAGTAAGGCTAAGGAAATATTCTTTTATCTTCTCCCTTATGCTACGGGTCAAACAAAAGAGCAAGTAACGGCTGCAATGTGGCCTGACTTGTCCCCACCCAAGTGCACTAGTAACTTTCATATTAATCTGTACCGAGTGCGAAGGGCGATATTTCCAGGTATTTTCACGCTTGAACAAGCACGATACAAAATCAATACCGATATCAACATCTGGTTCGACGTAGCAGAGTTTGAAAGTCGGCTAAGTCGTGCACAGAGTTTAGTTCTCAATGACCAAGCTAGAGCAATTGATGCAGAACGAGCTATTGACCTGTATAAGGGACCATTCCTAGCGGAATGCTATAGTGAATGGGCTGAAGTACGGCGCCGCGAACTCGAACTTAAATACCTCCGGGCTCTTTCCTTGTTGGCCAGCTTCTACGCCAAGCGCGGAGAATATGATAGAGCCATCGCGCTCCTTGAGAAGTCCATCACAGTTGACCCATATCAGGAGAGTGTCTACTACCAAATAATGATGTGGCAACTAACAATCGGCGATAGGGATGCCATGTTTCTGACATACAAGCGATACCTGCATACTACGGATGGTGAGACCGACTCCACCACTTCGGCTAACATGCGGGAGCTCCTTCATCGTATTTCATAGGGAGACCATGGTCTAAAGCGGAGTCCGAGTCAACCTCAATCCTATCGGAACGGGGTATTGCCGCAAAGGCAATACCCCGTTCTTGTTTGTTGTCTCATACCACAGTCTTGGTAAGAGATAGGTAAGAACTCATCTCCCACAATGAATCAGTTGTTATCTCTAGCGAGTAGCAAAATCAACTGAAAGGAGGTGAGACCCATGAAGCAGCTCTTCTATTGGGCTGTAGAACATCGGGCACTGCTGAGGATTTTACTCATCCTCGCGGTCATGGCAGTTGGACTACTAACTGCCGAAATGTCCGGAGTAGTTCTAGCAGAGGATGGCGATGGTTTTGACCCGTAGGTCACCAAAAAGGGGCCCCGTGGCGTTTCGTCTATCCCACGCTGTGGGGCCCCCAATTCCCTCTCGGAATCTGGCGATAATTCTTCAAAAAAAAAGAGGCTGAATAATCAAAAGGAATCTGTGCCTGAAATGACGGAGTCAATGGTCTCTTAATTGCGACTTCGAAACTGAACTCAGTGGTAG
>JACQOL010000070.1 GCA_016202555.1 Chloroflexota bacterium
CAGCGGTAGTGAGTTTGTCGAGATGTTTGTTGGGGTGGGTGCCTCCAGAGTGCGCGACCTTTTTGGCCAGGCTAAGCGGCATGCTCCCTGTATTGTCTTTGTTGACGAGATTGATGCTGTCGGGCGTCAGCGTGGTTCCGGGCTGGGTGGTAGTCATGATGAGCGGGAGCAGACCCTGAACCAGATTCTTACTGAGATGGATGGTTTTGATACCAATACCAGTGTTATTGTTCTGGCAGCGACCAACCGTCCTGATATTCTTGACCCGGCGTTGCTGCGCCCGGGGCGTTTTGACCGTCGGGTAATCCTTGACCGCCCGGATATTGTCGGCCGAATAGCTATCCTCAAGGTGCATGCTAAGGGTAAGCCGCTGGCTCAGTCGGTTGATTTGGAGGTATTAGCCAAACAGACCGTCGGCTTCACCGGCGCTGACCTGGCTAACCTGATGAATGAAGCTGCCATTCTGGCTGCCCGGCGGAGCAAAAAGTCTATCGAGATGGTGGAGTTTGAGGAGTCTATTGACCGGGTGATTGCTGGTCCCGAGAGAAAGAGCCGGAAAATAAGCCCTAAAGATAAGGAAATTACTGCTTATCACGAAGCAGGACATGCCCTGGTAGCTCGAATGCTGCCGAATGCTGACCCGGTACATAAAGTTTCCATAGTGGCTCGTGGGATGTCTCTTGGTCATACCCGCCAACTCCCGGTAGAGGATAGGTATATCGTGACTCGTTCCCAGCTCAAAGATAGCCTGGCTACTTTACTTGGTGGGCACGCTGCGGAAGAACTAATCTTTAATGAGAGAACGACTGGAGCCCATAATGATATTGAACAGGTGACCGCCTATGCCCGCAAGATGGTGACAGACTTCGGTATGAGCGATAAACTGGGGACGAGAGCCTTCGGTAATAAGCAGGAGATGGTCTTTCTCGGTCGGGAAATCTCGGAGCAGAGAGACTACAGCGAGAGGTTCGCCCTGGAAATTGACCGGGAGATTAACAACCTTATTGAGGAGGGCTATCGTAGAGCCAAGGAAATCTTAACCACGAATAAGTCAAAATTAGTCCTTCTTGCTGAGAAGCTTATTGCCCATGAGACACTGGAGGGCGCAGAATTGGAAGCAGTCTTTAACGAGACCGTTCCCCAGGCCGCGCCTGCAGTTACACCGATACCGGCTCCGGTGCCGGTAGAGCCGGTAGCTGAAACTGAGCTTCAACCGAAGCCGAAACGCCAAAAAGCTCCAACTGTGCCCCAGCTATTGCCGAAACAAACTCCAGCTACTTCTGATTAACCAGGACCAGGTTATCCATACCTTTGTCATTCTGAGGAATGAAGCAATGAAGAGTCCAGGGGTGGGGGTGGTGGTGAGCCAATAACCCCCACTACCCTGAGACCCTTCGCTGTGCTCAGGGTGATATTGATGAGTTCACTTTTGATATAAGGCTGATAATAAAGATAGAGGGATAGTGGTGATGGGTTGGTAACAAGAGCTGGCTATTTCTTGCGGCTGATGACAAAATCGGCCAGAGCTATTAGCGACTGGCGGCTAGAATTATCGGGCAGTAGCTTTAGCTTTTGGCAGGCTTTGGCGCAATAGTCTGAGGCGATTTGATAGCATTCTTGAACAATTGACGAGTTACGAACTAATTCGATTGCCCGCTTTATATCGTCCTGCCCATCTCGTTTGGCAAATAACCTTCTTACCGGATTGTCCCTGGGATAATGCTCCAGGAGAAGTATTGCCGGTAGGGTAAGGGTGCCTTGGGTTAAATCAGAGCCGACGGGCTTACCCAATTCTTCCTCGGTGCCGATAAAATCCAGAATGTCATCTACAATTTGAAAGGCGATGCCAAGGTTGTGGGCATACTCTATTAGAATTTGGATTGATTCTTCCGGAGCCTGGCTCAAAACGGACCCTGACTCGGTGGCCATACAAAATAGGGCCCCTGTTTTTTTGGAAACCCTCTGAAAATATTGCTGGTGGCTTTGCTCCGGGTTAAAGGCATTAAAAGCCTGGTTTAACTCTCCGCTGGAAATTGCCTTAAGAGTATTGGCGAAAAGTTTGATTACTCGTAGATTTCGGGTAGTTGCTGTTAATGCCCCCGCCTCAGCAAACAGGTAGTCGCCAAGGAGTATCGCTTTTTCCTCACCCCAAACCTTATAAACCGTTGGCCGACTTCGGCGAACCGGAGAGTTGTCAATAGCATCGTCGTGAATTAGAGTAGCGGTGTGTAAAAGTTCCGTTGCTGTCGCCATCGGCAGCAGGGAATCAAGGTCGTAGTTGCAAAACTTGCCAGATAGTAGAGTGAGTACCGGACGAATCCTCTTCCCGTCACCCTTCAAACTGTATTCTAACATCTCAGAGAGTTGGGGAGAATCAACCCGGCTCACTGACCGTAGTTTATCCTCTATCTTTTCCAGGTCTTCCTGAACGGGCTGATAAATGGAGCTTAACTCCAAGGCTCTCTCCTCTCCGGCATTAGATAAATTAGGGATAGCTCTGTCCCAAACGACTGGTTTCTTCCTCAGCTAGCCCTTCCTCTAATTTAGTGAACAGAGGTTTGGGGGGAAGTAACTTCTGCCCCGGTGGTGGGAAGTGTAATTGCCAGCCATCGTTTTCTACTCTGCCCTCAAAACCCAGATACTCATGTACCTTCTGAGAGCTGAAGGGTAAGAATGGGTAAAGCACTGTTTTCAGACAGGATATTACATAAATAACCACATACAGGGCATCCGCAGCTGCCTGGCGGTCTTCTTTAATAACCTTCCAGGGCGACTTTTTATCGATATATTGGTTGGTCTTTTGGGCTAAATGCATCGCTCCTATAATCGCCTGTCTAAATTGGCATTTGGAGAGATGGTTGTCCATTTCTCTAAAAAGGTCTTTGGCATCTTCAATCGTATTTAAGCTGAGGTCATCTATGATATTCGTTGTGCCTAAATCTTCATTGAGGTCTAGATGTCGACGAATCTCATTATACTTGCTATGTTCGGGGACACGACCATCAAAGTTGCGGTAGGTAAAGGTCAGCACCCGGTTAATCAGGTTGCCGTAGGTCGCTACCAGTTCATCATTGTTACGGCGAATGAACTCATGCCAGGAAAAATCGGTGTCTCCCGTTTCCGGCATGTTGATTGATAACAGGTAACGCAGTGGGTCAGGGTCATAACGCGATAGGTAATCAAGCAGCCAGACTGCCCAGTTACGACTTTTAGACGCCTTCTTGTTCTCGAAGGTCAGGAACTCATTGGCCGGAACATCATATGGGAGATTAAGACCGCCATAGCCCATCAGTATTGCTGGCCAGATAATGGTATGAAAGGGGATATTATCCTTGCCGATAAAATAATAGCTCTTTGTCTTATCGTCCTGCCAAAAAGAGAGCCACTTCTCCTCATCTCCGCTGGATTTAGCCCATTCTTTGGTGGCCGAGAGGTAACCGATAACTGCTTCAAACCAGACATAGATACGCTTGTTTTCAAAACCGGCCACCGGCACAACTATTCCCCAGTCGATGTCCCGGGTAATCGCTCTATCTCTCAATCCTTCCTTCAGATAGCGCTGGGTGAGCATAAAAACATTCGGTCGCCAGTGTTTCTGCTCCTGCGTCCAGTCCTTAAGCTTGTCCTCAAAGGCACTGAGTTTAAGAAAAAAGTGCTCCGAATCCTTAAATTGAGGAGTTGTCCCACACTGGCGGCAGTGAGGCTCAATCAGGTCAGTAGCATTCATCGGCTTACCACAACTGTCGCATTGGTCGCCCCGAGCGTTTGCCGAGCGGCAGTAGGGACAGGTGCCCTCAGTATAGCGGTCGGGTAAAAAGCGCCGGCAAGTAGGGCAGAATGGTTGCGACATTGTTGCCCGGTAAAGGTAACCCCGCTCAAGTAGTTTGAGGAAAATGTCCTGTACCACCTCAGCATGATTGGTTGTCCCCGTCGTGGTGAATAAATCAAAAGAAATACCTAACTTCTGCCACGATTCAAGGAACTGCTGATGATAGAGGCTGGCTATTTCACCGGGCGTTTTCCCTTGTTGCTCAGCGGTGATAGTAATTGGCGTGCCGTGCTGGTCAGAACCTGATACCATTAATACCTCATTCCCTTTGGCACGGTGATAACGGGCAAAAATATCAGCCGGTAGATTTGCCCCGGCAATGTGACCTAAGTGCAAAGGCCCATTGGCATAAGGCCAACCCACTCCAATAAAAATCCTCTCCCTCATTTTTATCCTTATTCTCTAACACTAACTAATTGCGGTGGGCTAAGATTTAGACAAAGAAGGTTAATACCTTTCCCTCTTTCTCTTCTTGATAAGAGGCGTAACCTTTCTGCAAGGCACATTCAATGCAGTAGCGGAGCAACTTTCCTTTTTCTACCTCAACGCCGTCCTCCTCGTCAATCGTTAAATAGCGGGCAGCGTAGGGAATAATGTGGTGACACCCATCACACTGGAGTTCCTCTGAAGCAATACATCCTCGGCGCATCTATCTCCTCCTATAACTTTAATCTGCTCAGGTCCTAGATTTACTTGAGCCAGGCCTGATATAGCTCTTTTCTTGATAAACCGGTTTCTCCACTGACCCGGGCGATGGCTTCTTTAGCCGTTACCCCCGAGAGGTGCATCTGCTGTAACTGGCGCTCAATATCTTCGGTTAGCAGCGGCTTATTTTGCTTAATCTTACCCTCAATAACCAGGGTGAACTCACCCTTCGCTTCGGTGAAGTGCTCAACGGCCTGGCTTATTTTCCCCCGAAAAACTTCTTCGTGAAGCTTGGTTAGTTCGCGGCAAACGGCGATTCTTCTATCGCCGAGGATAAGCAACAAATCGTTGAAAGTAGCCAGTAGGCGGTGGGGCGCTTCCAAAATGATAATGGTGGCGACTTCATTCGCTACGCTTTCTAAAAGGTGCTGCCGATTGCTTACCTTACGGGGCAGAAAACCGAGATAGGTAAACCGGTCAGTCGCCAGCCCGGAAATAGCCAGCGCCGTAATAACAACCGAAGGTCCTGGAATGGGCACCACCGGAATACCCCGCTGGCTGGCCGCTACAATCAGCTCATACCCGGGGTCAGATATGCCTGGTGTTCCTGCTTCAGAGACAAGGGCCACATCTCCCCCCTCAAGGCAACTAAAAATATAATCCATCTTAGCCCACTTGTTGTGTTCGTGATAGCTGGTCATCGTAGTCCTGATATTATAGGTGGTGAGGAGCCGTTTTGTTTTACGGGTATCTTCGGCAGCAATTAACTTCACCTCACGCAGGATACGAAGGGCACGCAAAGAAATATCCTCCAGATTACCGATGGGAGTTGCC
>JACQOL010000071.1 GCA_016202555.1 Chloroflexota bacterium
AAAACGGATGGGGTCATTGAGTATCTTGGTTACAATCGATTTAGTCATCGCTTCCAGGTTATCTCGCTCTTCATCAGACAGCGGGGGTAACTTCTTCAATGTCTTGTTCAATTGGTCATTGCGTATTTCCTCGGCTTTTTCCATCAGTGCACTGACCACTGGTCTGACTTCAAGAGCTTGCCACCAGGAGATAAATTTAGTTACCTCATCCGTGGCAATTTCCCTGGCTTTTTCAACCTCGCCCTCCCGTTGTTGGTGATTTGATTTGGCAACTTCGGTAAGGTCATCAATATTATATAAGAAAACATTCTTTGTTTGTTTTACTGTTGGTTCAACATCTCGAGGGACGGCAATATCAATTATTACCAGGGGCAGCTCAGGACGCTGATTCATTGCTTCTTCAACATGGCGGATATCCAGTATCCGTTGTGGCGCTCCAGAGCAGGTGATAACGATATTGACGGTGCTTAATTCTGCCACCAGGTTATCCAGACTGATGGGTATACCGCCCAGTGTTTCCGCCAGGGTAGTCGCTCTTTCTTGAGTCCGGCTGGCAACGACGATTCGTGCAACTCCTCTTTCCTTGATTGTTTTAGCTACTAGACTACCCGCTTCACCAGCACCAATCACCATCACTTTGCAGTCTTCAAGAGCACCAACAACCCTGGCTGCCAGGTCTACCGCTACTGAACTGACAGAAAGAGCATTTTTACTGATTCCGGTTTCCTCCCGAACCCGCCGGCCGGTACGGATGGCGCTCTGGAAAACATGACGTAGCGCTAGATTTACCATTCCTGCCTTTTCAGCAATTTCCAGGGCATGTCCGACCTGACCCAGAACCTCAAATTCACCAATAATCATTGAGTCAAGCCCAGCGGCCACCGAGAAAAGGTGTTCCACCGCCGTTTCATTCTTGCGTAGGTAAATATGAGGTAGCAAGTTGGCAAAAGAGATACCTGTCATCGCCGTCAGGAAGTTGATGCTGGCTTCTTCGGCCGGATTGTTGTCCATAGCATAAATCTCAATTCGGTTGCAGGTAGAAAGGATAACACCATGTGGTACATAACGGCGAAGTAGCATTAGACTCTCATCTAGCCTATCACTACTGACCGCCGTCTTCTCTCGGAGAGCAATTGGGGCTGTCTGGTGATTAATCCCAACTAAGCTAAAATGCATAACCGCTCCACTTCAATGGTTACTTTTGTTGCCCTTTCAGATTACTGAGCAGTAGCTCCTTGGCTTTTTCATTGCCTTCTTCCCTCAGCAGGTTCATCAATAAATCCAGGTCTAGAGCTTCTTGCCAGGCATCACCATTGACCTTAATCCCTTGCTGTTTTACTTCCGTTCGTACCTCACTAAGCAACCAAGCTAAAGCAGCGTATTCATCCCCGAAATCTCTCTCCAATCTGGTGCGGATTTTCCTGGCGAGGGCCGGACTCCTGCCGCTGGTGGAGATAGCAATCGTAACATCACCCCGGCGTATATATGAGGGAGCGATGAAATCAGAACTTTCGGCATCATCGACTACATTGACTAGTATTGCCTTGGCTCTAGCTTCTTTGGCCACCGCCAGATTAGTATTTCGGTCATCGGTGGCGGCAATGGTAATAAGTGTACCCTGTAAGTCCCCGTCTCGGTACTCTCTCATCAGGGCATCTATTTCTCCGCTCTCGGCAAGCTGACCTAACTCTGAACAAAGGTTAGGACTGATAACCTCAACTTTAGCTCCGTGCTCAAGCAGTGTCATCACCTTGCGCCGGGCAACCTGTCCGCCACCTACCACTACACACCGGCGCCCCCTGATGTTCAAGAAAAGCGGATAGTAGATGGGTAGCTCGTCTTTTTTTTTCATACCAGATATTTGCCCCTCACCTTTTTGAACTCTTTGGTACTGAATAACTCTACATAATCAGCAATACCAGTTTGCTGAGAGACCTGGTTCGCTACCTCGTGACAGATTTCCCGGCTATGACCGTGAACCATAGCAAAGAGGTTATACTGCCACATAGAGTTGGTCCTTCTCTCGTAGCAGTGACTTACCTCCGGTAGCTCAGCTAGCTTTTGACCAACCGCGTCTACCATATCTGATGGTACCTGCCAGCAAGTCATTGCATTCGCTGTGAAACCAATCTGATGATGGTTAACGGCAACACCAAAACGTCTTATGATACCACGTTGCAGAAGAGTTTGACACTGAGTTAAAAAGTATTCTACATCCATACCTAGGTGCTCTGCCATCTCCGTAAACGGGGCTATCACCAGTGGTAAGTCCTGTTGTAATTCGTTGATTACCTCCTTTTCTGACCGAGAAAGGTTAATCTTTTGGCTAAGGATACTATCAGACGGAGCTATGGTATCTGATGCCGACTGATTATCCTCGTCGGTGTCAAAGAAGGTACGTAGTTTGTATACTTTTATTGCCGGCAGGGCAAATATGGCTTCAGCCTCAATCGAATTGGTCAGTTGTTCAAGTTCACTTTTAATGTCCGCCGCTGGCGGGATAGCCAGGGTGAACCAGAGATTAAAGTGGTGGTCCCGTTCATAGCCGTGGCTGACTCCCGGGTGCTCTCCAATAACTCGCTCGGCTTTGTCTAATTCAGCTTCAATTACTCTCATTGCCACCAGCGTCGTCTGGTAACCCAGACTTCTGGCATCAACTATCGGGCTTATCTGGCGAATAAATCCGCCTGTCTTTAACTGCCCGATACGGCGCAGCACCTCATTTCCGTCAATACCCAATCGTAAGCCAAGCTCGGCATATGGTTCACTGGTTAAGGGGAATTCTGCCTGCATCAGGTTGAGTAATTTTCGGTCAGTACTATCAAGATACATTCTAATCTTCGACTCTGGTTAAATCCCTTGGTCGTGCTACTGGTTGGTAGATACAGTAAGGCTCCGCCTCAAGACAATCTCCGGTGGTCTCATACGCCCGAGCCCGACAGCCGCCACATATCCTCTTATATTCACAAATACCGCACTTTCCCTTGATATTGGAGAGGTCTCTCAGCTGACAAAAGAAAGATGAATTAGTCCAAATCTGGCTAAAACTTTCCTTTCTGATATCCCCGGCTTCAATATCAAGATAGCCACACCCTTGCACCTTTCCCCGGTGCGAGATAAAGCAAAAGCCAGTGCCCGCTAGGCAGCCCCGGCTGATGGCATGTCCGGGATGGTGACCGCCGCCAGGCGCTGCTTGTATTTTGCCGTTTTGTTTATCCCTTTGCCTGACTACCCGCAGGTAGTGCGGGGCATCAGTAGGTTTGAAGAATATCCTGTCACCGAGTTCCGCTTGCTTCTCATAAATCCAGTTTAGGGCTTGCTCGTATTCATCAGGAGACAGTTCCACCGCTTCCAGACCTTTACCCCGTCCGGTAGGTACCAGAAAGAAGGGGTGATAGGCAACAGCGCCTACTTTGAGGGACAGAGCGAGAAGCTCATCTAAATAAGGCATATTTAGTTTGGTAATAGTGCTGTTAATCTGGAGCTCGACTCCTGCCTGGCGGGCGTTAGCTATCCCCGCTAAAGCGGCTTCAAAGGCACCGGCCTGACCCCGGAAATTATCCTGAAGCTTATCTATGGGGAAGTCCAGGCTAATCGCCAGACGCGATATCGGAATCTCCTTCATTTTAGCTGCTGCTTCTGCGGTAACCAGCGTCCCATTACTACCCATGACTGCCTTTAGCCCCTTGCTTACAGCATATTGAGCGATTTGCCAGACATCCTGTCGAGCCAGAGGTTCGCCTCCGGTCAGGATAATAATTGGCTTACCCACTTCTACTATCTCATCAATAACGCGGTAACATTCCTCGGTGGATAGTTCGCCACTATACTGTCCGTGGGTTGCCGAGGCGCGACAATGACTGCAATACAGGTTACAGCTTCTGGTTATTTCCCAGGCAACCAGCTGTAATCTGGGGGTAATAATATCACCCGGCCTGCTTTGATTAGATGTTTCTGTGGTCATTGAGCCAGTCCAATCTCCTCATCAGTGAGATAGCATGCCGGGTCATCTGCCCAGACATCACCATATACCGCCTCGGCACGCACCCGCAGGTTGCCGTTACAGAGCTCCAGATACTGGCACCGACCACAGCGCCCATTGAGCAGGGGTTGGCGATTCTTCAGTCCCCGGAGCAGAGGCTCCGAGGTATCCGTCCAGATATCCCTGAATTTTCTCTGCTGAACATTGCCCAGTGTGTGGTGCCACCAGAACTGGTCAGGGTGGACATTCCCCAGGTCATCAACAGCGCCGATTTTGATGCCGGTGTTATTACCGCCATTCATCCGCAGTAGCTCCAGAACTTTAGCTGCCCGTTCTGGGTCTTGCTCTTTGAGTTTAAGGTAGAGGTAGACACCATCAGTGTGATTGCTTACCGTGAGTACTTCTTTGGAAAAACCGCGCTGGTGCAGGTCAAGAGTGTGCTGGCAAATCGTATCGACTACCGCTCTGGTCTGGGCATGATTGATATCTTCCTTTTGCAAGCTGTTTCCGCGGCCTGAATAAGCCAGGTGGTAAAGACAGATACGGTCGATACCCTCTTCTTCGATAAGATGGAAGATGTCCGGGATTGCCTGGTAGTTAAAGCGGGTTATCGTTAACCGTAGAGAAACTCTGAGTCCCAGGGCGACACAGTTCCTGATGCCCTGGAGAGCGGCATCGTAAGCCCCACTCTTACCCCGAAAGCGGTCGTTATTAACGCCGATACCATCCAGGCTTATCCCGATTTCAGCGAATCCAGCCTTGCCGAGCTTCTCGGCGACTGCTTCCGTAATGAGCGTCCCGTTAGTGGAAAGGGCAATTCTGGTTCCCTCTTTGCGGGCGAAATTTACCAGTTCAAACAGGTTTTCTCTGAGCAGTGGTTCGCCCCCTGAAAAAAGGATGACCTTTACCCCGTAGTCAGCCAGTTCACTGATGAATGCTTTAGCTGCTTCCGTATCCATTTCCCCCGGTGACCTCTGGTTATTGGCGCTGGCATAGCAGTGGATGCAATGTAAATTACACTGCCGGGTACAGTTCCAGACTACTACCGGCGGCGGGCCATTGTCATCTCTATTCTGGTAGCGCAGAGAGTCCCCCGGGCTACTTGTCCCACAGAGTAAGCGTGATATTGA
>JACQOL010000009.1 GCA_016202555.1 Chloroflexota bacterium
ATCCTCACCAGCCGAATCAGCTCCTTTGATATGCAAGAAGAAAAAGTCATAGTGCTGATAGTTCTGCACCAGTGTCTCAATTTCGTCTTCAATGCTAGGGTCGGTCTGGAGAACCGTCATCCCGACCAGTCTGGCTAGCCCCCGATACATCGGGTAAGCGGCAATAGCGGCCGGTTTCAATTGATAAATCTCACTCATAGATGGAAAGTGAGGGCGCCGGGAGAAGCCGCGCAGGAGAATCATATTGGCGGGATGAAACTGAGATAGGGTTTTCTTTGCCTGAGCCACAAATTGGTTGGCAATACCAGCGATTCTCTTAGCTTCCGGACTTGAAGCAGTAACCGCTTTGGGGGCTATGCCCGTCTGCTGGGGGTCAGTATCACTGACCTCAGCAGAAAGACCGTCCCCCCGAAATACAATGATAAAGCGGTGCTCCTGGACCGGGCGAACAAAAATTTTAACATTTTCGATTACTAACCCGTCCAATAATTGGCACAGCTCTGTGCTCTTCTCCGTAGAGATACGGCCAGCCCGGCGGTCAGTAACCAGGCCGGCTTTATCTACACTACAAAAGTTACCGCGAGCTGCTACATCCTCCGGTTGAAGGTCAAAATCGATTCCGACTGCTTCCAGGGCTCCGCGTCCAATGTTGAAACTGACCGGGTCATAACCGAACAAAGCTAAGTGTCCCGGGGCACTGCCGGGGGTTATCCCCGGAGCTACCGGGTCGCTAAGACCACAGATACTTTTGGTTGCCAACTTATCAAGATTTGGTGTGTTAGCGGTCTCTAACTCTGTTTTACCGGTTGCCGGGTGGGGCAGTCCACCCAGGCCATCGATGACCAATAGCACAATCTTACTCGGTGAGGAGCGGGCAATTGCCTTTATTAACTCCAGATTATTTAGCGTTAACCTCACCCCCTTTGGTTAGGGCTTCTTGGTGGCAAGCCCATCAGGGAAGAATGGCGAGCAGAAAAAGTTTTTATTTTGATGCTATCAGCCCCTTTAATGTGCCAGAGGTTAGAGCGGATTTATCAAGTAGTGCCTCTACCCCGGGTAATGACTGACCCCCCAGAAACTCCAGCGAAGCTCCGCCTCCAGTAGAGACAAAGCCCATCTTATCGGCCAATCCCATGCTGGTTACTATCTCAGCAGTTGAGCCTCCCCCGATAATAGTAGTCGCCTCAAGACCAGCCAGGAGTTCAGCCATAGCTCGTGTCCCGGCAGCAAACTGTGGTTTCTCGTATATTCCCATCGGCCCGTTCCAAAAGACCGTTTTGCATTTCCGTAATTCCCGGCTGAAATTAGCAATAGTTTGAGTGCCGATATCTACAATCCTCTGCTTGGGTGATATACTTTCTACAGATACGACTTTACCTTGAGCCTCGGTATTGATTTCATCAGCAACAACCACATCGACCGGGAGTAACAAATGAACTCCATTCCCGGTTGCCTTTTCTATCAACCCGGAAGCGGTATCCACTTTGTCCGACTCAATCAGGGATAGACCTACTTCGTAGGATTTAGCCTTTAAGAAGGTAGCTGCCATGCCGCCACCAACTAAAAGGAAGTCAACCTTACCCATGATATTTTGCAGAGTACCAACCTTGTCGCTTACTTTGGCTCCGCCAAATAGCCCGCCAAAAGGACGGGCTGGATTCTTTAGTAGACTGCCCAGAGTATCAACTTCCTTTTCCAGTAACAGCCCGGCCACTGCCGGGAGATACTCATTAATCTTCACTATTGAGGCATGGCTGCGATGAGAGGCACCGAAGGCATCATTTACGAATATATCGCCTAAACGGGCCAGTGCCTGAGCAAAGGCAGCACTGCCCGTCTCTTCATCAGGGTGAAAGCGCAGATTTTGGAGCAGTATCACATGACCACCCTTTAAGCTTTCTACCGACTTCTCCACCTCAGGGCCAATACAATCGGTAGCCACACCCACTTGCTGTCCTAATATTTGGGATAGGCGCTGAGCAACAGGCGCCATCCGTAATTCGCTGACTGCCTTCCCACCCGGGCGGCCCAGGTGAGAAATCAGAATGACTTTCGCCTTTCGTCTGATAAGATACTTGATGGTAGGCAGAGTGGCTCTGATGCGGCTATCATCAGTGATTACCCCTTTTTTCTCATCCATAGGGACATTAAAGTCAACCCTGACTAAAACCCTTTGACCGCTAATCTTAATGTCTCTGATTGTCAGCTTATCCATTGTTTTTCTCAAAATGAGGTAGCCCGCGCCTTATCTTTGACCTTAAGCACAGCATTAGCGTTAAGACTGGGAAATAAGGATAAGACCTGCTGGGCTATTCCTTTAGCATCGAGTCCATATTTAGAGCGAAGAATCGCTGGTGTCCCCTGGTCGATGAACTCGTCAGGTAGACCGATATTTTTTACCCGAACATCGCTGATACCTGATTTTTGCAGAAGGTCCAGAACACTACTGCCAAAGCCCCCGATAACCGTATTTTCCTCAACGGTAACTAGGCTCTTAATACGGCTGGTCAGGTCGATGATAAGTTCCGCATCCAGCGGTTTGACAAAGCGGGCATTGACCACGGTCGCCTCGATGCCGATGGTGGCTAGCTCATCAGCTGCCTTAAGAGCAGGCGCCACCATCGCCCCGATGGCAAGTATGGTGACATCTTCCCCACGTCTTAATATCTCACCTTTACCAATCGGCAGTTCGTGTAGTTCGGTATCAATTGGTACCCCTAACCCGGCGCTGCGTGGATAGCGTACTGCCATCGGATGAGCTGATTTTACCGCCGTATAAAGCAGGTGCTGAAGCTCATTTTCATCCTTGGGTGCTGATACAATCAGATTGGGAA